>DASXRB010001082.1:0-1790 GCA_036506875.1 Kribbellaceae bacterium
GATCTGGAGCGGATCCGCCGCGAGACCGCGCTCGGTATCGCCCGCTCGTTCGACTTCCACGCACGCGTCCGACCGAGGCTCCGCGAGATCGCGGCGCAGCGGCTCGCAGTCCGCGGACTCGATCTGGACGGCGACCCCGAACGGGCGCGCGCTGTCCTCGGTGACGACGTGTACGACCTCCTCCGCGTCGACCGACCCGTGCCCGACGATCGTTTCGCCCCCGGGATCGACGCGGCGGTGCTCGGGCGGCTCCTCGACACGCTTGAGAAGATCTGAGAAGCCTTGGCCGCGACTATCCCCGACGTCCAGACGATCGGCATGCGCATCCTCGACGAGGTGGAGCGCGCCGTCATCGGCAAGCGCGACGCGCTCGAGCTGATCCTGCTCGGCCTGCTCGCCGACGGCCACGTCCTGATCGAGGACTACCCCGGCCTCGCGAAGACGCTGATGGCGCGGTCGTTCGCGCAGGTGACCCAGATGCGCTTCCAGCGCGTTCAGTTCACGCCCGACCTGATGCCGTCTGACGTGACCGGCTCGTCGATCTACAACCAGCGCGACCAGGAGTTCGAGTTCCGGCCCGGGCCGATCTTCGCCAACCTCCTGCTCGCGGACGAGATCAACCGGGCGCCGCCGAAGACGCAGGCTGCCCTGCTGGAGGCGATGCAGGAGCGCCAGGTGACCTCGGAGGGCCAGACGCGGCAGCTCGACCGGCCGTTTCTCGTGCTCGCGACCCAGAACCCGATCGAGTACGAGGGCACGTACCCGCTGCCGGAGGCGCAGTTGGACCGGTTCATGCTCCGAGTCGCGTTCGGGTACCCGAGCGCGAGCGAGGAGTGGGACGTGCTGCGCCGCCGGATGGCCCGCCGTGCCGAGGAGCAGACCGTCGGGCAGGTCACCGACGCGTCCGGCCTGCTCGGGATGCAGCGCGCGGTCGAGACGGTGACGGTCGAGGACACGGTCGGCCGGTACTGCGTCGAGCTCGCGGCCGCGACCCGGCGCGACCAGCAGGTGCTGGTCGGGGCGTCGCCGCGCGGGTCGCTGGCGCTGCTGCTGACAGCGCGGGCGTTCGCGGTGATCCGCGGCCGCGACTTCGTGGTGCCGGAGGACGTGAAGGCCGTGGCGATCCCCGCGCTGGCGCACCGGATCACGGTCCGCCCGGAGCTGTGGCTGCACGAGGTGACCGGGGCGACGGTGGTGCGGTCCGTACTCGGCTCGGTGCCCGCGCCGCCGACCGTGCAGCCGCGGGCGCACTGATGTCCGAGCGGCCGCCGGTGGCCTGGCGCCCGACGCACGCGCAGCTGCGCGCGGTGTCGGTGTCGGCCGTCCTGGTGGTGCTCGCGGTACTGGCCCGGCGGCCGGACCTGGCGGTGCTCGGCGCGCCGTTCGGCGTGGTCGCGGTGTGGGGCGCCCTCGGCCGGCCCGCCGCGCGTGCCGGCGGTCCGGTGGTGCGGCTGGTCGAGGACACGCCGATGCTGCTGGAGGGCCAGGCGACCCGGGTCCGGGTCCGGCTGGAGAACGCGGGCCGGGTCGACCAGGTGGTCGTCGTACTCCCGCGGCACCGGTGGTTCGAGTACGACCCGGTGACCGGCGTGCGGGTGGTGCCGGGTGGCGGCGAGGTGGTCGAGACCGGGATCGACGTCCGGGCGCTGCGCTGGGGGCGGCACCACCTGGATCGGGCGTTCGTGGTCGGGACGTCGGTGCTGGGCGCCTACCGCACCGACCCGCTGCGCACCGACGGGGCGCCGATGACGACCTGGCCGCTGCGGGACCGGTTCGGCGCCGTCGACGCG
>DASXRB010001083.1:0-7326 GCA_036506875.1 Kribbellaceae bacterium
AGGAGTGCTTCCGGCGCTGCCGCAGAGATACGGGGCCGTCGGGGCGAGCACGATGCGTACGAGCGCACTCTTCCGTGCGAGCGCTCGCTTCAGCCACTTCGTCTCCGCGGCCGCCGCCGGGCGCGGGCCGAGGGCAATGAGCTGCACGCTGCGGAGGCGCCGGACGGAATGGCGGCTGACGCTGCCGAGCGCGAGCGTGAGAGAGGCGGGGTTCTGCTTCTCGAACGCGTGGACGGCTCGACTGAGGTGGTGGGGAGACTTCCCCGGCAGCGCGACGATGCCAGTCGTCGCCGAGCCACCTCTGAACTCGTACGCGCCGGCATCAGGTGCGGAGCCGATCAGGCGGCTGCGCAGAGTTCCGTCGCGCGGCGGGAACGTGGTCGGGTCGCCGCGGTTGATCGCGATCGAGCCGCGGCGCAGCTGGAAGTTGCCGGCCGGCGCATTGACGTAGAACGGTGCCTGGTTCGGATGGGTCGAGTCGTTGGTGGCGTGCGTGACCTCGATCTCGCCCACGCTGCCGCACGTTTCGCCGACGTTGTAACGGAAGACGAACTCGGGGATGCACCGTCCGTCGCTACCGAGGTTTCCGTACCACTTCCCCGCCCCGTTGTCCCCGCCTGGGGGAGTCGGATCGAGACAGGGCGGTACTTCGAACGTGTTGTAGCGGACGACCCAGCCGAGGACCGTGTTCTGATTGTTCTGCCCACCCGCGAGGTAGAAGGAGCAGCCGTCGTGCCAGCGCTGCTCGTTGTTCAGCGTGTGGCCGAAGACGTTGTTCTCGACCAGGACGTTGCTGTACGGCGGCCCGCCGTTGTAGTTGGTGAAGAACAAGGCCATCGTCGGGCACTTGATGAAGCGATTGCCGCGGATGATCGCGTTGCTGCCGCCGTCCACGTACATGCACTCGTTGTGGACACCCGGCGAGACGAGAGTGATGTCGTGCCAGTAGTTGTTCTCGATCACCATCCCGTTCGAGCCGCCTTCGAAACCTTTGTTGTCGACGATGTTGCGGATCTCACTGTTCCGGAGGACGAAGCGGTCGCCGACCCCGCGGATGGCATGCACGTTCGTGCCGCGCGTCTTTAGCCCGTCGACGATCACGTTGTCGAAGACCTGGTCGGAGCCGCAGGGAAGCAGGACGGCGTTGCCGAAGCCGCACGGCCCCCCGAGGTCGACCCCGCGTTCCTCCATCGTGAGGCCGCGGAAGGTCAGGTTCGAGGCGGCGCTGATGACCTGACCGAGGCGCGGCCGCTGCGAGCCGCCGGCGCGAAACGTGACCTTCTTCGTGGCCGGGTTGAGCACCTGGCGGCCGTAGGTCCCCGGCGCGATGTCGACGATGTCGCCCGAGTGCGCCGCCGACAAGGCTGTCTGGAGCGAGCTGCAGGCCTGCGCGTCGGCGTACTTGACGAGCGCCTCGTGACGCATGCATGAGCCGCCGTTGACGTCGACCCACAGGTTTCCACCGGCCGCCGAGGCCGCAGCGCTCGCCGCGGGCTGGGCGCCGGCGGAGCCCGGTGCTGCGATCAGCGTCGCGGCAACGAGGAGCTGCGGCAGCGTCGCCGCACGAAAGCGCTGCATACGACCCACGATTTCACGCTAGCAGAGCGTTGGTCAGTTGCCGAATTCGTCCGGGCCGGCGTCGCACGTACCTGTGCGCGGCCGTCCGTCGATGTCGACGCCGCCTGTGTACTGCGCACAGAGCGTCGTCTCGCCGGCGTTGATTGCCGGAGAGCCGGACATGAGGTGGTAGCCGTCGGACGCGTACTTCAGCGCGTTGAGGCTGTTGTTCGGGTCGATGATCCATTGGTCCGTGCCGCACGATCCGGCGGCATTCCACACCCAGAGGTTCCTCGTGTTGACGGTGCCCATGCAGGAGAGATAGTTGGGCTCGGTGCCGGTGTTGCCGACCAGGACCAGGCTGTTCTTGGGCGAGCACTGGTCGACGAAACCCTGCTCCCACGCGTTGTACGCGAAGACGAAGTTGTTGCAGGGGCTGTTCGCGGTCAGGTAGATCGAGACGGTGCCGGATGACGATCCGAACCAGTTGTTCGCGAAGGTGATGTTCGACGGGTCGGCGCCGCTGATCTTGCTGAAGAAGACGCGAGCCGAGCCAGAGCCGTCGCCGCGAGAGAACCGGCTGCGCTCGAGGCGCCAGTTCGTCACGCCGTCCCAGACGCGGATCGTCTCGAGGTGCATGTTGCTGTCGGGGCCGCATGCGGGGTTCCCGAGCTCCGGCTGGAACGGATAGAAGTCGACGTTGCTGATCAGCAGGTTGCTCACGTTCGACAGCTCCATCGGCTCCCCGTCGCCCTGGGCGCAGAGGCGCTTGGCCGTGTTGCCGGGTGTGCCGAGCCCGCTGTTCTTCCAGGTGACGCCGTTGCCGCCCGTGATCTTGACGTTCGCCCACGGGCCTGTCACGTCGACGTTGTCGAGCGTGATGTTGCTGGCGTTGTTGAACCAGCCGCGTGCATGGTTGCTGCCCGTCGGGATCGTGAAGTTCCTCAGCGTCAGCCAGCTCCCGTTGGTCGTGAGACTGTCGACGTTGACCGTCGCGCCCGCCTCAGGCTGAATCGTCACCGCGGAGGTCAGTGCCGTGTTCGTCGGCCCGATGGTCGTCACTGGGTAGTTCCCGGCCTTGACGAGGACGAGGTCGCCGGAGCGCGCCGCCTGGTACGCGTCGTTCCACGTGCATGCCGCGGTGTCCGAGTAAGCGGCGCCCGTCGCGGAACGGGTGCAAGTGCCGCCGTTGCCGTCGATCCACAGGTTTGCTGTGCCGTTCGACGGAGGCGGGCTCGAACAGGCGCCTGTCGAAGCGGTGATTTGCGTCTTCCCCGAGCGGTTGCCGGCGGCGTCGTATGCGTCGACCGCGAGTGTGTAGCCCGCGGCGCAGTTCAAACCGCTGAAGGTGTAGCTGGTACCGGTGCCGCTCGAGATGAGGACGCCATTGACGTACCGTCCATAGCCGGCCACACCGACGCTGTCTGTGGAGGCGGTCCAAGCGACGGAAATCGAGGTGCTGGTCGCGCTGGTCGCGGCGAGGTTGCCAGGCGCGGTCGGTGCGGTCGTGTCGCCGCTGCCGGAGCAGGGGCTCGTGGATGCGACGCTGGTCGCGTACCCGACGTCAGATGTGTTGCCGCTGGTGTCGTACGTCTGGACGGCGAAGGTATAGGTCGTTCCGCAGATGAGACCGTTGTACGTATAGGAGAGGAGGCTGGTCGAGCCGTCCACGAACCCGTTTCGGAACATGTTGTAGCCGGCGACGGCGACGTTGTCGGTGGCCGGACTCCATGCATACGTAACCGACGTCTGGGTTGACGCGCTTACGTTCAAGCCGGTCACGGGTGACGGCGGCGTCGTGTCGGTGGTCGGCGTGTCGGTGGTGGGCGGCGGTGCCGGCGCGGTCAAGGAGCCTACTTCGTCGGCACCGGCGTCAGGCGCACTGCCCATCGGCCGGCCCTGGCCGTCGATGTCGGTGGCGGGGAAAGTGGCGGGGTCGCCGGCGTTGATCGCCGCGGAGCTCGTGGCCAGGTGGAGGTTGTTGTTCGCGTCGATGAACCCAGGCGAGGCGTTCTTGTCAGTCGAGCCGCAAGTGCCGCCTTGGACGACGTTGTAGCGCCAGTTGATGGCGACGCCGCTCGACTCGGCAGTGCACGGGCTCGCGCGCAGGATGTTGCCAGTGATGTCGATCCCCGTTCCCGGCCCGGAGCGATCCCAGATCATGATCGGGCCCGAGATCGAGTTGTTGCGCAGGTCGATGTTGGCGTAGTCGTCCATCTGGATGGCGTACGGGTTGCCGGACGGATAGAAGAAGTTGTTCTCGAGCAGGATGTTCTTTGTCATCGCGGTTCCGGTCGCGACCCACGCGATGTGCAGGTCCGCCGTTGCACCGAGGCCGCCGTTTCCGGTGCCGCAGTTCTTGAAGATCGAGTTGCGGATCGTGACGTTGTCACCGCCGAGGATCTGCAGGCACTCGACATGCTCGCCGGCCTGCGACTGCCAGTCGTGGAAGTTGACGCCGTCCCAGAGGATGTTCGTCGGCGGGTGGCCGTCGCTCGCGTTCTGGATGTGCGAGTGATAGTTGCACGTGCTGCAGGCGATCTCGCCGCCGATGATCGAGATGTTCGAGGGACCCTGCATCCACATGCCGTGGTTGATGACGTTGCGCAGCGTGATGTCGTCAGCGGAGCGCGGGAAGTTGATCTGGTTGATCGTCATATCGCGCAGCTCGAAGTGCGCGCCGTTCGCCTCGATCTCGCCGGTGACGGTGACGGATGCGCCGGCGGCGGGCCGGAAGATCACGTCGGATGTCGAAGTCTTCGAGCTGTCCGGGTTGATCGTCTGGCCGGGATAGTTGCCGCCGGCGACCTCGACGGTCGCACCGGGCGACGCGAGGCGGTAGGCGCGGTCGAAGCTCTGACACGGCTGCGGCTGGGTGCACGAGGACGTGTCGGATCCGGAGGGCGACATGAAGAGACTTGCGCCACTCGTCGGGCAGGCGCTCGTCGAGGCGGAGATCTGGGCCTTCGGCGAGCGATTCCCGGCCGCGTCCGTCGCGTCAACGGCCAGCGTGTACGTAATGCCGCAGCTAAGACCGGCGAACGTGTAGCTCGTGGCGCTGCCGCTGTCTAGGAGGGTGCCGTTCCGGTAGTGGCCGTAGCCGGTGGCCGCGATGTTGTCGGTTGCTGCCGTCCAGGACAACGTGATCGCGGTCTGGCCGACGTTGGAGATGGCCAACCCGCTCGGGGTAGTCGGCGGGGTCGTGTCGGTTCCGGACCCCGGCGCCGGGGGCGCAGGTGACGTTGACGACCAGGCGCCGTATGCCGACAGCGGCCCGTCGCGTCCAACGTACGTGCCGTTCGTCCACGTCGACGGCATTGCCGACAAAACGCCGGCGGCGGTCTGGACTGCGCTTCCCGAGCCGCAGCAGAAATCGCGGTACGCGACGTTGCCGTCGATGCCGAGCAGCGCGATCCAATAGCGGGTGCCGGCAGTGACCGAAACGGGCGTGATCGGCGCCGCGTTCCACGCGTCCTTGCTGACGGTGGGGACAGTCCCGGAGGCGAGCAGCGTGCCGGGAGTGCCCGCAGAATCGGAATAGAGACCGAGTTTCACCGACGTTGCAGCGGTCCCCGATGTGAGGTACAAGCGCAGCTCGTTGATCTGACCGCTCGCGGCGGCCGTCGTCACGCCAGCCTCGACTTCACCCGCGGGACTGGAATCGTCGTTCGGTCCGACCGCCGCGGTGCCCACTGCCGTGCCGGCAGCGGGAGGGCAGGCGCTCGTCGACGCGGTTGTCTCCGTTCTGGTGGAACGGTTGCCAGCAGCATCCGTCGCGTCGACGCCAAGGGTGTAGGCGGTGCCGCACGTCAGCCCGCTGAAGGTGTAGCTCACGCCGGCGCTTGTCGAGACGAGTGACCCGTTCTGGTAATGGCCGTATCCAGTCACACCCACGTTGTCTGTGCTCGGACTCCAGGCGATCGTGATCGAGGTCGTTGTTGCGGACGCGATCCCGAGAGGGGGCGGAGCGGTCGGCGCCTGCGTGTCGCCGCACGGACTGGTCGAAGCCGTGGTCTGGGCTTTCGAAGAACGGTTTCCAGCGCCATCGGTTGCGTCGATGGCGAGCGTGTACGTCGTTCCGCAGGTGAGGCCGGTGAATGTGTAGCTCGTACCGCTACTTGTCGTTAGGAGGGATCCGTTCTTGTAGTGGCCGTATCCCGTCACGCCGACGTTGTCGGTCGATGCCGTCCATGACAGCGTCAGCGACGTAGCTGTCGTGTTGGGAACGAAGAGCCCCGTTGGCGTACTCGGTGCGCTCGTGTCGCCGGGCGCTGGGGTGGGCGTCGTCGTTGTGGGCGTCGTCGTCGTCGTCGTGGGCGTTGTTGTTGTTGTTGTTGTTGTTGTTGTTGTTGTTGTAGGCGGCGGTGGCGGTGGCGTGGTAGCTCCATTCCACGTGCCGTAGGCGGACAGCGGGCCGGCCTGCCCGGTGTACGAGCCTGTTGTCCAGGTCTGCGGCATGTCCGTCAGAACGCCGGCATTCGTCTGGACCGGCGCTCCCGAGTCGCAGCAGAAGTCGCGATAGGCGACAGTTCCGCCGATCCCGAGCAGCGCGATCCAGTACTTCGTGCCCGCCGTGACCGAGACGGGCGTGATCGCGGCCGCGTTCCATGCGCCGTTCTGCGGTGCGGTGATGGTGCCGACTGCGAGGCGCGAACCGGGCTTTGAGCCGGCGTCGCTATAGAGGCCGACCTTGACGGTTGTCGCTTTCGACGGCGTGTCCAGGTGCAGACGGAGCTCGTTGATCTGACCGGTCGACGCCGCACTGGTCACTCCGGCCTCGACTTCTCCCGCCGGGCTCGAGTCCTGGTTGGGCCCAATGCTTGCGCTACCGACGAGCGCCTGTCCCGTCGTCGGCGTCGTCGTTGTCGGCGGCGGGGTGCATGCCGCCGTCGACTGGTTCGTGGTCGCGAGCGACTTATCCGAGACGTTTCCGGCAGCATCGAACGACTCGATCGCAAGCGAGTAGGCCGTTGCGCAGACGAGCCCCGGGAAGGTGTAACCGAGGTTTGTCGTCGATCCAACCTTGACGCCGTTGAGGTATGCGTTGTATCCCGCAACGCCAACGTTGTCGGTCGCGGGAAACCATCCGAGCGTGATGGTCGTTTGCGTCGTTCCCGTCACCTGGAGGTTGCTCACGGCGGAAGGTCGGGTCGTATCCGCCGCGCACGCGGTCGTCGCGGCCGTCAACGATGCCTGGGCGGAGCGATTGCCGGTGGCATCGACGGCATCGACTGCCAGTGCGTAGCCGGTTCCGCAATTGAGGCCGGTCCACGTGAACGACGTCATCGTGCCGGTCTGCACGAGGACTCCGTTGAGGTAGCGCCCGTAGCCGGTCACTCCGACGTTGTCTGTTGAGGCAGACCAACTCAGCGTGATGCTGCTTGTGGTCCGCGACGTGACCGTGAGGTTCGCGGGCACCGTTGGCGCCTGAGCGTCGCTCGTTGCCGGTGCAGGCGAAGCTCCGGCGTCTGTTGCGCCTGCGCCTTGCACGCAGCCAAGAACCACCACTGCGGACACGCCGAGCAGCGCAAGGACTTGACAGGTGCGGGGTGCGGCTCCCCACATGGGCGAATTCATCGACTCGAGCTAGCGGTTCCTGGTCGCTAGAACGAGGGATCAACCGTAGTTACGGCGTCGGACGTCGTCTCCCTTCAATGGACGTGTACCCCCGTACACACCTGAAGCGGCGCACCCTAACCGATGAGCTCGCTATGTCAACCGGGAAGCGTCATTTCGGCGCAAAGTAGGCCTATATTCGCCGCTGTCAGC
>DASXRB010001084.1:0-7999 GCA_036506875.1 Kribbellaceae bacterium
CTGTGGGCGAAGAGGTTGTCCAGGATGACGTAGACCGGGGCGCCGTCCGGGCGGGCGTCCTCATCGGCACCTTCCCGGTCACAGCACTAGGAGCGCGGCGCCAGGCGGACGGTGAGTCCCTTGGCGACCGGGGTGTTGCTGCCGCGGGCGGTGTCGTCGGCGGACATCAGGACGTTCGTCTCGGGGTAGTACGTCGCGCAGCAGCCGCGGGCTGTGGGGTACGCGACGACGCGGAAGGACGAGGCGCGGCGGTCGGTGCCGTCGTACTCGCTGATGATGTCGACGGTCTGGCCGTCGGCGAGGCCTAGTGACGCGAGGTCGGATGGGTTGACGAAGACGACACGGCGGGTGCCGTGTACGCCGCGGTAGCGGTCGTCGTGGCCGTAGATGGTGGTGTTGAACTGGTCGTGGCTGCGCATCGTCTGCAGGAGCAGCCGCCCGGGCGGGACCGTCAGCCAGCTGAGCCGGTTGGCGGTGAACTGCGCTTTGGCGTCCGACGTACGGAACTCGCGCCGGTCCCGCGCCGCGTGCGCGAGCAGGAAGCCGCCGGGTGCGGCGACCCGGGCGTTGAAGTCCTCGTAGCCGTCGACGACCCGGGCGATGCGATCGCGGACCAGGCTGTAGTCACGGGCGAAGTCCGCCCACGGGATCTCGCCGACGTCGGGAACCGTCGCGGCGGCCAGCCCGCAGACGATCGCCACCTCGGACCGCAGGCTCGTTGCCGGCGGCAACAGCTTGCCGGCCGACAGGTGCACGGCGCCCTGGGAGTCCTCGACGGTGACGCCCTGGACGCCCGCCGCGGTGACGTCCCGGTCGGTGCGGCCCAGCGTCGGCAGGATCAGCGCCTCCCGCCCGGCGACGGTGTGCGAGCGGTTGAGCTTGGTCGAGATGTGCACGGTCAGGTCGCAGGCCCGCAGGCCGGCGTGCACCACCGGGGTGTCCGGCGTGGCCATCGCGAAGTTGCCGCCCATCCCGATGAACACCCGGACCGCGCCGTCTCGCAGGCGTCGCACGGTGTCCGCCGCGTCGAGGCCGTGCTCGCGCGGCGGGTCGAAGCAGAACTCCGCGCCCAGCCTGTCGAGGAAGTCGTCCGGCATCTTCTCCCAGACGCCCATGCTGCGGTCGCCCTGGACGTTGGAGTGGCCGCGCACCGGGCAGGGGCCGGCGCCGGGCTTGCCGATGTTGCCCTGCAGCAGAAGGACGTTGACCACGTCGGTGATGGTGGCGACGGCCTCGCGGTGCTGGGTGAGGCCCATCGCCCAGGCGACCACGGTCGCGTTCGAGCGGATGAACAGCCCGGCCAGCCGCTCGATGTCGGCGCGGGTGAGTCCGGTCGCGGTCTCGATCGTCGGCCAGTCGACCTCCGAGACCTGGGCACGGTAGGCGTCGAAGCCGCTGGTGTGCCGCGCGATGAACTCCTTGTCGATCGCGCCCGCCTCGATCAGGAGGTGGCCGAGGGCCTGGAAGAGCGCCTGGTCGCCGCCGATCCGGATCTGCAGGTACTCGTCCGCCAGTGCGGTTCCGTGTCCGAGCCAGCCGGACACGTGCTGCGGGTTCTTGAATCTGATCAGCCCGGGCTCGGGCAGCGGGTTGACCGCGACGATGGTGGCGCCGGCCTGCTTCGCCTTCTCCAGGTGGCTGAGCATCCGCGGCGCGTTCGTGCCCGGGTTCTGGCCGACGACGACGATCAGCTCGGCCTGCTCGAGCGAGTCGAGGGTGACCGCGCCCTTCCCGGACCCGATCACCGCGGTCAGCGCCGTGCCGGACGACTCGTGGCACATGTTCGAGCAGTCCGGCAGGTTGTTGGTGCCGTACGCCCGGACGAACAGCTGCCACAGGAACGCGGCTTCGTTGCTGGTCCGGCCGGAGGTGTAGAACACCGCGTCATCCGGGTCGTCGAGCCCGCGCAGGTGCCGCGCCACGACCGCGAACGCCTCGTCCCAGGAAACCGGCTCGTAGTGGGTGGCGCCCGACCGCAGCAGCATCGGCTCGGTGATCCGGCCCAGCTTGCCGAGGTCGTACTCACTCATCGTGTCCATCGCCGCGACCGTCGTACGGGCGAAGAAGTCGCGCGGCACCCGCTTGCGGCTGGCCTCCCAGGCCACCGCCTTCGCGCCGTTCTCGCAGAACTCCGCGGCGTGCTTGTGACCCGGGTCCGGCCAGGCGCACGACGGGCAGTCGAATCCGCCGTCCTGGTTCAGCGCGGCGAAGACCCGCGCGGTCCGCGCGACGCCCAGCTCGCTGAGCCCGTGCCGGAACGACGAGACGACCGCCGGCGCCCCCGCCGCCTTCCGCTTCGGTGGCCCGATCTCCGGATCGTCGCGCTGCCTGCCCGGCGGCCTCATACGCCGGTTGCCCGCTCGGCGGACTCGACGACGTTGGTGAGCAGCATCGCCCGGGTCATCGGCCCGACGCCGCCCGGCATCGGTGCCAGCCAGCCGGCGACCGCCGCGACGTCCGGGTGCACGTCGCCGAGCAGGCCGTCCTCGGTGCGGGTGATGCCGACGTCGAGCACGGCGGCACCGGGCTTCACCAGGTCCGGAGTGACCAGCCGGGCCGAGCCGGCCGCCGCCACCACGACGTCCGCGGCGGCGATCTCGGCGGCCAGCTCCTTGGTGCCGGTGTGGCACAGGGTGACCGTGGCGTTCTCTGTACGACGGGTCAGCAGCAGGCCGATCGGCCGGCCGACGGTGACACCGCGGCCGATCACGCACACCTTCGCGCCGGCCAGTGGTACGCCGTACATCCGGAGCAGCTCGACGATGCCGCGCGGTGTGCACGGCAGCGGCGCCGGGTTGCCGAGCACCAGCCGGCCGAGGTTCAGCGGGTGCAGGCCGTCCGCGTCCTTCGCGGGGTCCATCCGCTCCAGCACCGCGTTCGCGTCCAGCCCGCGGGGGAGTGGGAGCTGGACGATGTACCCGGTGCAGGCCGGGTCGGCGTTGAGCTCGTCGACGGCGCGCATGACATCGGCCTGGGTGGCCGACGCCGGCAGGTCGCGCCGGATCGACGTGATGCCGATCTGCTCGCAGTCGCGGTGCTTGCCGGCGACGTACGCGTGGCTGCCCGGGTCGTCGCCGACCAGGATGGTGCCGAGCCCGGGAACGCCGCCGCGCTCGGCGAGGCGGCGGACGCGGTCGGCGAGGTCGGCGCGGACGGTCGCCGCCGCCTGCTTGCCGTCGAGGATCGTGGCGGTCATCCGATCAGCTCCTGATCCGCTTCATCTCGGGGTCGACGAGCGGCTCGGCGCTCACCACGGCCGGCAGCCGCTGGTCGAACCAGCCGATCTGCACCGTCGTACCGGGCTCGGCCAGCTCGGCCGGCAGCCAGGCGTAGGCGATGCCGCGGTCGATGGTGTAGCCGTAGGCGGCGCTGGTGACGTAGCCGACGCAGCGGTCGCCGTCGTACACCGGCTCCTTGCCGAGCACCGTCGCGCCCGGCGTTTCCAGGGTCAGGCAGCTGAGCCGCCGGGTCACCGACTCCTTGCGCTTCAGCAGCGCCTGCTTGCCGATGAAGTCGTCCTTGCCGAGCTTGACCGCGAAGCCCAGACCGGCCTCGTAGGGGTCGTGCTCGTAGGTCATGTCGGCGCCGAACGACCGGTAGCCCTTCTCCAGCCGCAGCGAGTTGAACGCACCCCGCCCGCCGGCGAAGATCTCGTGCTCGCGACCCGCCTCCCACAGCGTGTCCCACAGCTTCTGGCCCTGGTCGGCCGTGGTGTACAGCTCCCAGCCCAGCTCGCCGACGTACGACAGCCGCAGCGCCGTGACCGGCACCGAGCCGAGGTAGGCGCGCTTGCCGCGGAAGTACTTGAACCCCTCGTGGGAGAAGTCCGTGTCGGTGAGCGGTTGTACGACGTCCCTGGCGCGCGGCCCCCAGACGCCGATGCAGCAGGTGCCGGCGGTGATGTCGCGGACGAAGACCGTGCCGTCCTCGGGCAGGTGCCGCTGGAACCAGTCGACGTCGAGGTTGCCGTTGGCACCGACCTGGTACAGGTCCGGCGCGAGCCGGGCGACGGTGATGTCGCTGCGGATCCCGCCGTCGTGGTCGAGCAGCAGGCAGTACGTCACCGACCCGACCGACTTGTCGACGTCACCGGTGGTCAGCCGCTGCAGGAAGGCGGCGGCGCCGCGGCCGCCGACCTCGATCCGCTTCAGCGCGGTCATGTCGTACATCGCCACGCCCTCGCGGGTCGCCTTCGCCTCGGCGCCGACGATCGGCGACCAGAACCGCGCGGCCCAGGGGTGGTGCTCCGGGACGTCGTGCCGCAGCAGCAGCTGCTTGTTGGCGTCGTACCACTGCGGTCGCTCCCAGCCGTTCGCCTCCAGGAAGAACGCGTCGAGCTCCTGCTGCCGGGCGTAGAACGGGCTGGTCCGAATCGGGCGCAGCTGCTCCATCGGCTGCAGCGGGTGCAGGATGTCGTAGACCTCGACGAAGTTCTGGCAGTCCTTGGTGAGCACGTACTCCGGCGCCAGCTGGTGCGGCTCGAAGCGGTTGACGTCGCACTCGTGCAGGTCGAACGACGAGCAGTACCCGTCGACCAGCCACTCGGCCATCGCCCGTCCGACGCCGGCCGAGTGCGTCACCCAGACCGCCTCGGCGACCCAGAACCCCTTCACCTGGCTGGACTCGCCGAGCAGCGGCATGTTGTCCGTGGTGAACGAGAAGATGCCGTTGATCGCCTCGGCCGGCGTCGCCCCGGCGGTGGCCGGCAGCAGCCGGGCGGTCTCCTCCCAGGCGGGCACGAAGTCCTGCTCGGTGAACTCCAGCACCGAGGGCATCGTCCGGTCGTCGGCGAAGTCGGCCAGGTCGGCGACGTCGATCGGCATCGGCCGGTGGCCGTAGTACCCGACGCCCAGACCCTGGAAGTTCTCCCGGTAGTAGAGGTCGCCGTCCTGGTGTCGCAGCACCGGGCTTCGCATCTCCTCGGTCCGGTCCGCCAGGGGTGCGATCGGCCCGGTCCAGACCAGCTGGTGGGCCAGCGGCGTGAGCGGCAGGGTCATCCCCACCATCGCGGCGATCCTCGGGCCCCAGATGCCGGCGCAGCACACCACGATGTCGGCGGCGATCTCGCCGTGGTCGGTGACCACGGCGGCGACCCTGCCGTCCTCGACCGTGATGTCGAGCACCTTGTGCCGCTCCAGCAGCCGGACCCCACCGCGGCCGACGGCGCGCCGCAGCTGCGCCTCGACGCCGCGGACCGCCTTCGCCACCCCGTCGGTCGGCACGAACAGCCCGCCGAGTACGACGTCACGGTCGAGCAGCGGGAACTTCTCGACCGACTCCTCCGGGGAGAGCAGCTGCGCCTCGACGCCCCAGGCCGTCACCCAGCCGTGCCGGCGCCGCAGCTCCGCGAGCCGTTCCGGGGTCGTGGCGACCTCCAGCCCGCCGGTCTGCAGGAAGCACGGCTCGCCGTCGAGGTCCAGCGAGCTGAACTTCTCCACGGTGTAGCGGGCCAGCTGCGTCATCGTCCTGGAGGAGTTGGTCTGGAAGACCACACCCGGCGCGTGCGACGTCGAGCCGCCGGTCGCCGGCAGCGGGCCCTGGTCGACGAGCGTGATGTCGTCCCAGCCCCGTGCCGACAGTTCGTCCACCAGTGCCGCGCCGACGACACCGCCGCCGATCACCACGACCCGAGGAGCCACCATGGTTCACCACCTTGTTTCCGAAGGGAGCGACAACCCGGACCGGGCCGGGCTGTCAGGACATCGCGTGTTTCAGTGCGGCTGATGCCGGTAGAAGTCGGCCTTGGACGGCTCGAGCGGCGTGTTGCCGAGGATCAGGTCGGCGGCCTTCTCGGCGACCATCATCACGGGGGCGTAGATGTTCCCGTTGGTGACGTACGGCATCACCGAGGCGTCGACCACTCGCAGCCCGTCGACGCCGTGCACCCGCATGCTGAGCGGGTCGGTCACCGACAGCTCGTCCACGCCCAGCTTCGCCGTGCAGGACGGGTGCAGCGCGGTCTCGCCGTCCTTGGCGACCCACGCCAGGATCTCGTCGTCCGTCTGGACCTCGGGCCCCGGCGAGATCTCACCGCCGTTGTACGGGTCCATCGCCGGCTGGGTCAGGATCGACCGCGCGACCCGGATCGCCTCGACCCACTCCCGCCGGTCCTGCTCGGTGGACAGGTAGTTGAAGCGCAGCGCCGGATGCACCTTCGGGTCGCGGCTGGTGATCTTCACCGAGCCGACGGCGTCGGAGTACATCGGCCCGACGTGCACCTGGTAGCCGTCCCCGCCGGCGGGCGCGGACCCGTCGTACCGGACCGCGATCGGCAGGAAGTGGAACATCAGGTTCGGGTACCGTACGTCCTCGTTGCTGCGCGCGAAGCCGCCCGCCTCGAAGTGATTGGTCGCGCCGGGGCCGCGCCGGAAGAGCCACTGGAACCCGATCCAGGGCCGCTTCCACTTCTTCAGCGCGGGCTGCACCGACACCGGCTGCTTGCAGGCGTACTGGACGTACACCTCGAGGTGGTCCTGCAGGTTCTCGCCCACGCCGGGCAGGTCGTGGACGACGTCGACGCCGAGCGCGCCCAGCTCGGCGGCGTCGCCTACGCCGGAGAGCTGGAGGAGCTGCGGCGAGTTGATCGCGCCCCCGCAGAGGATCACCTCGCGCGCGGGGATCGTCCGCAGCTGCCCCCGCTCCACGGCCTCGACGCCGATCGCGCGCGTGCCGTCGAACAGAATCCGGGTTACGAGCTGGCGGGTCTGCACAGCCAGGTTCGGCCGCTGCAGCACCGGATGGAGGTAGGCACGCGCGGCGCTGAGGCGGCGGCCTCGGTAGATGTTGCGGTCGAACGCGGCGAAGCCCTCCTGACGGTAGCCGTTGACGTCGTCGGTGAGCGGGTGACCGGCCTGCTGGACGGCCTCGAAGAACGCGCCGAAGAGCGGGCTCCGCGCCGGCCCGCGCTCGAGGACGAGCGGGCCCGCTCCCCCGCGGTACTCGTCCGTGCCCGCCAGGCAGGTCTCCATGCGCTTGAAGTACGGCAGGCAGTGCGCGTAGTCCCAGCTCTCCATGCCGGGATCGGCGCCCCAGCGCTCGTAGTCGAGCGGGTTGCCGCGCTGGAAGATCATCCCGTTGATCGAGCTCGAGCCGCCGAGCACCTTGCCGCGCGCGTGGTAGACGCGCCGGCCGTGCATGTACGGCTCCGGCTCGGACTCGTAGCGCCAGTCGTAGAAGCGGCTGCCGATCGGGAACGCGAGCGCGGCGGGCATGTGGATGAAGACGTCCCAGCTGTAGTCCGGCCGCCCCGCCTCGAGCACGAGGACCGAGGTGGATGGATCCTCGCTGAGCCGGTTCGCGAGCGCGCACCCGGCCGAGCCGCCGCCGACGATCACGAAGTCGTAGGGCCGCTCGCTCACGGATGCGCTCCCGTGTCCCTAACGGCCACGTCCGGTGCCAGGCACGGGACGTGGCCGTTCCGGCCGATGCGCCCACGTGTCAGAGCCGGTCCCGCCCCACGAGGGTCGAGGCTACTCGTCTGATCGAGACAACGTCTGGTGCCAGGCACGGGACATGGCCCTTTCAGGCGCCACGTGGAGACTCGTCGTCGAGCACGAGGCGCATCAGATCGCGGATCGAGACGATCCCGATCGGCTTGCCGTCGTCGACGACGGGGAGGTGCCGGAAGGCGCCGTGGATCATCATCGCGGCCGCGTGACCCGTCGTATCGGACGGCTCGATCGTCTCGGGGTCGCGCGTCATCCAGGCGGCGACGTTCGTGCCCTCGACGTCGCCGGTCGCGACGGCGCGGAGAACGTCGCGCTCCGTGAGGATCCCGGACACCTGCTCGCCGGAGAGGACGAGCACCGCCCCGACCCCGTGGGAGTGCATCTGCCTGGCCGCCTCCGCGAGCGGCGTGAGCGGCTCGGCGATCACCAGGTTGCGGGA
Source organism: Kribbellaceae bacterium (assembly GCA_036506875.1). Taxonomy (GTDB): domain Bacteria; phylum Actinomycetota; class Actinomycetes; order Propionibacteriales; family Kribbellaceae; genus DASRHY01. The sequence continues at coordinate 7,888 of DASXRB010001084.1, forward strand.
CATGATCGTGTCGACGGTCGCCATCGTCTTCCCCTTTCAGTCGCCCAGTTCCTTCCGCCTGCGGTCGACGTATGCCTTCAGCTCCGCCTTCAGGTCGGGATCCATCGCCGGC
>DASXRB010001085.1:0-3516 GCA_036506875.1 Kribbellaceae bacterium
TCCGTGAGCCGGAAGAGTCCCTGCAGCATCCCCGCATCGGCGGGCGCCCCGGCCTCCAGCTCCGCGGTCATCCGGTAGCTGATCATCACTCGCATCGGCGCGTCCTCTTCCTGGTCGGCGGCTCGCGATCCAAGCCTCTACCAGTACGTCGATCGCCGCACCCCGGGATCGACTCGTCCGCCCGTCATCCATCCGCCCGGCCCCTTCGCGTGTTCGCAGATCCACAGGTCCTTCCGTCGTGTGTTCAAGACCTGCCACGGACTCCGGCGGATCCACGTGGATCTGCGCACACATCAAGGATGGTTGAAGTGGATTCGTGCGCACCCGGTCGGCCGCCGCCGGTGCATTCGGTACGACGGACTGGTGCGGAGGCACGGTCCAGTGAGTCAGCACCGCGTGTCTGGGTTCGCACCCCGTCATGGGTGGGTGCGAACCCTGACCCGCGACGCGAACCCACGACTCCGGTCAGGCCTGAAGCCGCCGATCGGGCGCCACGGGCGGTGGCCACCCGTCGGGACAGCGCCAGCGCGGATACCGGCATTCGAGACGATACTTCTCACGATGCGGGCACCGTGCGTACGGTTGGGGAGTGGCGGAGGGAGCTGGTGTGGGCGAGCAGGCGGTGTACACGCACGGGCATCACGAGTCGGTGCTGCGGTCGCACCGGTGGCGTACGGCGGGGAACTCGGCGGCGTACCTCCTGCCGCACCTGAAGCCCGGGATGTCCTTGCTGGACGTCGGGTGCGGGCCGGGGACGATCACGGCGGACCTCGCGGAGCTGGTCGCGCCGGGACGGGTGACGGCGGTCGAGGTGACGGCGGGCGCGCTCGCGCTGGCCCGGGCGGAGGCGGAGCGGCGCGGGGTGCGGAACATCGAGTTCGTGGTCGCGGACGTGCACGACCTGGACTTCGCGGACGGCGGCTTCGACGTCGTACACGCGCATCAGGTCCTGCAGCACGTCGGCGACCCGGTCCGCGCGCTGCGGGAGCTGCGGCGGGTGTGCGCGCCGGGCGGGGTGGTGGCGGCGCGGGACAGCGACTACGCCGCGTTCGCCTGGCACCCGCAGCTGCCGGAGCTGGACGAGTGGCTGGCGCTCTACCAGCAGCTGGCCAGGGAGAACGGCGGCGAGCCGGACGCCGGCCGGCGGCTGCTGTCGTGGGCCTACGACGCCGGCTTCACCGAGGTCACGCCGTCCGCGAGCGTGTGGTGCTTCGCGACACCGGACGACCGCGACTGGTGGGGCGGGATGTGGGCGGACCGGATCCTGGAGTCCGCGCTGGCCGACCAGGCCCGGCGCACCGGAGCCGCGACCGAGGACGACCTGCGCCGGATCTCCACCGCCTGGCGGACCTGGGCGGCGGCGCCGGACGGCTGGATCGGCATCCTGCACGGCGAGATCCTGGCCCGGCCGTGATCTTCCCAGGGGTACGACGCGTGAGACCGGCGCGCGGTGGGTCTCCCGGTGCGGCATAGGTTTGGCGGCATGACGACTGTTCTCGTGACGGGTGCCAGCTCGGGGTTCGGGGCGGCGATCGCCCGCCGGTTCGCCGCGGACGGAGCGCGCGTCGTCGCGGCGGCCCGTCGTACCGGCAGGTTGAAGGAGCTCGCCGCCGAGCTGGGCGACAACGTGCTGCCGGTCGAGCTCGACGTCCGCGACGACGACGCCGTCGCAGGGTTCGTCGGCGACCTGCCGGCGGAGTTCGCGGCGATCGACGTGCTCGTCAACAACGCCGGCCTCGCGCTCGGCCTCCAGCCCGCGCACCGGGCCGAGCTGGACGACTGGGACCGGATGCTCGACACGAACTGCAAGGGCCTGGTGCACGTCACCCGCGCGGTGCTGCCCGGCATGGTCGAGCGCGGCCGCGGGCACGTGGTCAACCTCGGCTCGGTCGCCGGCACGTTCCCCTACCCCGGCGGCAACGTGTACGGCGCCACGAAAGCCTTCGTGCACCAGTTCAGCCTGAACCTGCGCAGTGACCTGCACGGCACCGGTGTCCGCGTCACGTCCATCGAGCCCGGCATGGCCGATACCGAGTTCTCCACCGTCCGCTTCGCCGGCGACGCGGCCAAGGCCTCGACCGTGTACGACGGCATGCAGCCGCTCACGGCGGGCGACGTCGCCGAGGCCGTCCACTGGGCCGCGAGCCTGCCGGCCCACGTCAACATCAACGTCATCGAGCTGATGCCGACCGCCCAGTCCTTCGCCGCCTTCCAGGTGGCACGCGACCAGTAGCGGGTGCGCCACCAGCCGAACAGCTCGGCGAGGTCGGGCTCCGGCATCGCCTGCCTCCTCACAGCACCATGGGGCGGCTCGGCCACCAGAGGCTGCGGCGAGGCAGACGCGACCACCTGCGGGGCCGGGCGCGACCTCGCTAGCAACCTTGGTTGACAATTCTTGGTTGTCAACCTAAGTTGCTTGCATGCCTGTTCAACAGTTGCTCGACTCCGGCGATCCGGCCGACGGGCTGGCCGCCGTGCAAGCGCTGCGGCGGCTGGCCGACCGGTTGGAGGACGCCCAGGTCGAGCGGGCGATGCGCGCCGGCTGGAGCTGGTCGGAGGTGGCCGAGGCACTCGGCGTGACCCGGCAGGCGGTCCACAAGAAGCACGCGCAACGGCTCATCGCGGCCGGCGTCAGCCTGAGGAGGCGCTGATGGGCACGAGCAAGGTGGCCGATGTGCGCGAGACGATCGTGCGGGGCGCACGCGGCGAGGCCAGGGCCGACGGGTCGGCCGGCATCGAGGCCGAGCACATCCTGCTCGCCCTCGCCGCGCAGGACGGATCGCCCGCCCAGCGGCTGCTCGCCGGCGCCGGGCTCGACCACGACGCGATCCGCGTGGCGCTGGACCGGGAGTGGGAGCACACGCTGAGCCACGCCGGGCTCGTCGTACAGGTGGCCGGTCTGCCCGCGGCGTCTGCCGACCCGGCCCGGCGGCCGCAGATCGCGGAGTCGGCCAAGCTGGCGCTCAAGCGGGCGATGGCTGCCGCGGCGGCGACCGGTGGCGGCCGGATCGGGCCGGTGCACCTGCTGGTCGGGGTACTGCAGGCGCCGCTGGGGCGGGTGCCCCGGGCGCTCGGCCTGGCCGGCGTCGACCGCGCCGCGCTCATGGACCGGGCCGTCGCGGAACTGGCGCGGTGACCGGCACGCTGAGGTGGACGTTGCTGGGGTGTGGCGGTCCGGACTGCGCGCGATCGCCCTGCTCGTCGCGGCCTGGGGCACCGGGCTGACCGCCGCCGGGGTGCTGCACGACCTCGTGTTCTCGCTGCCGGGCGTCGCCGCGCTGACGCTGGTCGTGCTCGTGGGTGTCGGTCAATGGTGCTCGTGGCTCGACCGAGCAGGCTGCGCGTGGTCGTGGTGATAGCGGTGTACGACGGCGTGGCCGCGGCCGCGGCTGATCATCCAGCGGTTGACCGGGACCGTGACGACGAACGCGACGACCAGGGACGCGATCAGGCTGCCCCAGAACAGCGGGCCGTCCAGGCCGGCGTCCATCGCGCCGGGGACCGCGAGCACGAAGG
>DASXRB010001086.1:0-3102 GCA_036506875.1 Kribbellaceae bacterium
GTCACATCACCGACAGCAACCTCGGCAATGAGGGCGCCTACGACGGGCTTTCGGGCGTCGCCCTGACGATGGCCGAGTACCGCGCCGTGCTCGGCTGGTACGCCGCGAACGGCACCTACCCGACGCGTACGCTGAAGGTCACGCTGCTGGACGGGTCGCGAGGCAAGACCGCCGACGGCCTGTTCGGCCGCGAGGGCTCCGCCTATTACGCGAGCAACCTGATCCCGTCCGGGCCGCAGGGCCAGTACGTCCTGTTCGCCAACATGGACTCGCTGGGGCTGGACTACCCGGCCTACCACCTGGGCACGGAGCACTTCTGGAACAACATCACCGGCGGCGGCGTCGGCCCGTGGTTCACGTTCATCAAGGCCGCGCCGAGCGCCCCGAACTCGGCGTACCCGGACACCGGCGCCGGCTCGCCCGGCGCGAACATCCTGGCCAACTCGCCGGCGATCAGCCAGTTCCGCGCCGACCTGCAGGCGGCGATCTCGGCCGGGTTCGATCAGCAGGGCGCGAAGTACAACTTCTCCGTCCCGCTGGAGAACCCGCTCCGCTACAACCAGACAGGCCAGGCTCCGAACCCCTACAGCGGTGTGGTGCCGACGAAGCCGGCCTACTCGGCCGCCGAGCAGGCGCAGTTCTCGCCGGTCCGCGACGACACCGACGCCCTCGAGGACGAGCAGGCGTTCTTCGACCAGGGCATTCCCGGGTTCACCGTCTCCGGCGTGAAGAACTCGAACAGTGACGAGAACCCCTACGCGGCGTCGGTCAGCGACACGCGCAAGGCGACGCCGGTGATCGGCTATGCGGGCAACCAGACAACGTTCCAGCTCGGCAATGGCACCCCGCAGCCAGGCATGACGACGACCGCCGCCGCCTCGGCTGCCGGCGACACCACCGTCAAGGTCGCCGATGTCACCAACCTCGCTCCCGGGCAGCCGATTTTCATCGGCACCGGTGCGGATACCGAGTACGGGCAGATCAAATCGGTCGGGACGGCGGGCGCGGACGGCACCGGCGTCACCGTTGTGGCTCCGCTGAACAAGACGCACGCCAGCGGGGTGCCGTTCAACGTGAACGAGAACCAGCCGGTCGGATACCTGTCCGACTCGATCGAGCACCTCAACTACTTCGCCGGTGGCGCACCGCACGGCGTGCAGCCGCAACAGCCGACCGAGGAGCTCAAGCGGGCGCTGGAGTTGCCGGCGCAGTGGACGAGCCTGCTCCTCGCGGGCGATGGCTACCTCGGCGCGACCGCCCAACCAACCAAGCCGGTGCCGTACTTCGAGACCAGCCCGGTCAAGCCCGACTCCACGCTGACCGTCACGTTCGACGCCGGTTTCTCCCGGGACGAGAGCGGCAGCACGCACGGGCTGAAGTACTACTGGGACTTCGGCGACGGCACGCACGCTGTCGGTGGACGCGTGACGCACACCTACCGCGGGCCGCTGTACGCCGACGTCAAACTCGCCGTTGGTGAGGGCGGCGACTGGGGCGTGTACCGGCAGACGGTCGCCGTCGACAGTCCGGCGGGCGGTCCTCCGGCGACCAATGCGTGCGGCACGGTCACGCCGGACGAGTCGGCGAGCCTGATCTCGGCGGCCCAGAAGGCGACGGACTAACCATGACAGGGGGCATCACGAGAATGCGGCCGCAGCGGAGGACGTTCCTGCGGCGGTGGCCGGTCCTCGCCACCGTCATGTTCCTGGTGGTGGTCACCGGTAACGGGGCGGTCGGGCAGCCGGCGGCCGGCACCACGCCGGCGGGCGCACCCCGTCCAGTCGTCGACACGACCTTCCTGTACAACGAGCTGTACTACCTCGGGACGAACTTCATCTTCCGCGCCGCCGGCGCCGACGGCCCGCTGAGCGATCCCAGCGACCCGAACAACCTGCCGGCCAACTACAACGGCGCGCAGGAGTTCTACAAGTGGTTCGGCGCGGAGATGACGAATTCGGACGCCAGCCACATGGGGCCGATGGGCCGGTTCATGACGGCCAAGGACCATATCTACCCGACGCGCGTGTGGCAGCTCAACGACGAGAGCGTGACGATCCCCGGCCAGTCGTGCGCCGGCCAGGCGGCGCTGATCGCCGGGCACAACGACAGCACGCCCACCTCGACCGGCGTCGCCAACGGAGCCGCGAACGGCAGCCCCACACCGATGAGCGCCATGCGCGGCGGCAACTGGGGCAACGGCTCGATCTACGACGCCGGCTCCGGCGAGGCGATGGGCATGGCCGAGTTCCAGGCCCTGCTGCGGTGGTATCAGGCGACGGGTACCTACCCGAAGCGGACCATCAAGATCGGCCTCTTCGACAACGAGGAGGGCGGGCTGGTCGGCTCCGGGTTCTACTCGCAGACCAACGTCTCCACGCTCGCGGCCCCCGCGGCGGCGGGCGATACGAACGTCAAGATCGTCAGCCGGACCGGCGTCGGGTTCGCCGTCGGCGAGACGATCCTGATCGACCCGTTCGGCAGCCCCGAGAAGGCCACCATCACCGCCGTCGGCACCGCGGGCGCCACCGGTACCGGCATCACCGTCACGCCGGCGCTCGCCTCGGCGCACGTGATCGGCGCGCCGCTGTCCGCCGGCGTCGCCAATGTCGGCGGACTGATCCCCGACGGTCCACAGGGCCAGTACGTGATGGTCGCGAACATGGACCAGAACGGCATCGAGTACCCGGCGCGACACTTTGGCACCGAGCACTACCTGAACAACATCGTCGGCGGCGGCGTCGGCCCCTGGTACACCAACATCAACGCCATCCCGCTGTACACAACGCCCAACAACCTCTACGACGCGACTGCCATCCGGCGCATCCAGAACAACCTGGTGGCGGCGCAGGCGTTCCGCGACGCGACGGCCGACGCCGTCGGCGAGGCGTTCCAGGTGCTCGGGCAGAAGTACAACTTCAGCATGCCGCTGGAGAACCCGCTCCGGTTCGACCAGGTCGGCTCGACGCCCGTCGACCCCGGCCCGCAGTCGGTTCCGGCATACCTGCCGAGCGACGTCGCGAAGTACTCGCCGGTCGTCGACGACAACACCGGCCGTACCGACCAGGTGTCGTTCATCCGGGACTGGGGCATCCCCGGCTACGG
>DASXRB010001087.1:0-2706 GCA_036506875.1 Kribbellaceae bacterium
GGGACGATCTGCACCGAGTACGTCGCGGCCGGGACCACCACGTGCAGCGACTCGCCGTTGGCGACGTTGGCGAACAGCACCTTGCCGTTGACCTTGATGTCGGCCGGCGGCACCGCGGCGGTGTGCGCGACCGTCAGCGAGGCCTTGTCGGCCGGTACCGCGGAGAGGTCGTTGTCGAACGTCGTCACCACCGGTGCGCCCTGCGGGGACGCCGGCCGGTGCACGACGACGTCGGAGTTGCCCTTCACCTTCACGGTCAGCATCCGCTCCAGCAACACCGAACCGCCGCTCCGGATCGTGAGCCGGTGATGACCGCTGGACACGGTCAGCGGGCCGACCACCTTGGCCGCGACGACGCCGGTCGCCATGGTGCGGCCGTCGATCTGGACATCGACCGTCCGGCCCGGCAGGCCCTGTACGACGTACACCACACCCGTCTCGGACGCGGTCGCCGGTCCTCCGGACCAAAGGCCCGCGCAAACCGCGGCTACGGCGAGTCCCGCGACTACCCCAAGAAAGCGCCTCAATACGTTGTGCGATTTCATTTTCCCCGCTCCTTAGAGAATGGTGAGCGAATTATCACGCGATCGCTGGCGTTTGCGAAGCACATGCGGAAACATTCTTTGCAGGGGGTCGGGATCTGAGGGATGACGTGCTGCCGCGACGAGTGAATCACCGCGCCGTAATTCGCCGGACACTCGGCACTTTGCTCGCCGGGTCGCTGGCCGCTGCGGCATTCATCGCATATCGATACGGTAGCGACCCGCAACTGTTCCGGTTACCGTCCGGGCAGACCTCCGGAGACGACGTCGTCACACCCCAGCCGTCCGCGCCACACCGGGCCACGCAGACCCCGGGGAGCCCGCAGCCGGCCCGCACCGGCCCGGGCCTCACCGAACCCGGCATCCACCTGGTCGCCACCCCGCTCGCCGACGGCACGTTCGAGGTCGCCGAGAGCGCGATCATGCGCGCGCCGCTGGCGGGTCTCACGCTCGCCCTGCCACGCCAGTCGTACGGCGGAACGACGTTCCCCCGCGCCGCCGCCGGGCAGGTGCAGCTCACCGCCGACGGCCGGCCGTTCACGGTCGGGCAGCTGAACAAGGGCGACCAGTTCACGCTGACCGACGCGGTCGGACGCGTCAACCTGCGCTACCAGCTGACCGGCGTCACGGTCCGCAGCGTGCCGTCGGTGGCGGGCCGGGCGCTGGCCGTGCTGGCGCCACTGACGATGCGCGCCGACGAGACCCTACCGGTGTCGGTCACGGTGCGTGGGACGACGGTGCGCAACCTGGTCTGCCCGCGGCTGCCGGCGGCGCGGCAGCAGTGTGCGCCGGCGATCGGCAGCCCCGGCACCATCCAGCCCCTGAGCGCCCGCGACGCGGTCGTGGTCGTCCAGCTCGACCTGCCGCAACCGTCGTGAGCCACACCACGCTGGCCATCGCGCTGAGCGTGGTCCGGATCGTCGAGTACGTGGGATTCGTGCTGGTCACGGGTCCACTCACGCTGTTCGGCGTGGTCTGGCCGCAGGGCCGCCGCGACCGCCGGCTGACCCGCCTGATGTGGGCCGGCATCGGGCTGCTCGCCGCCGCCACAGTGGCCGGGCCGCTCGTCGAGGCGGCAGCGTACGACGTAGGTGCCGTCGAGGCGGTCGGGCGCCTCAGCGCGACCGTGGCACTGGTCCGGCTGGCGGCCCTGGCGGCCGTCGCGGCCTACCTGCCCGACCTGGTCGCCCGCGACATCCATCGCTGGCGCCTGGTCGCCGCGCTCGGCGTCGTACTGGTGATCGTGGCGACGATGGCGCTTCAGAGCGACGCGGTCAGCAGCCGCTGGAGCGGCCTGATGGTGGTCGTCGTGATGTGCCACCTGACCGCGGTCTCGGCGTGGCTCGGGGGCCTGGTCGCGATGGCGACGGTGCTGCTGCCGGGCAACCGGCTGGGTGACCTGCACGGCATCCTGCCGAGCTTCTCGAAGGTGGCCAGTACCTGTGTGGTGACGCTTCTGGTCACCGGGGTTCTGCACGGGATCGCCGTCGCCGGCGGCATCCGCCCCCTGCTCAGTACGGCGTTCGGCGCGGCTCTCATCCTGAAGGTCTGCCTGTTCGGACTGATGCTGTCGCTCGGCGAGCTAGGCCGCCGGTACGCGAGCCGGGTCGCCGAACGCCGCCTGGAGCACTTCGACGAGACCGCGGCGCCGGCCGGGATCCACGCGCTCGCGGTGGCGGTCGGGGCAGAGATCACCCTGGCGTTCGGCGTCCTCGCCGCCACGTCGGTGCTGGCCTGGTTCTCACCCCTGAACCGGACCTGAATCTTCCGAGACCGAATGGTCCGCCAATTGGCCGGTCAATAACGGCTCGTGTCATTTCGACTGCGTACGGTAGAACATTTCCTCTGGCGAATTTCTCGTGGCAGCATTTGGGGCCTGACGTTCACCGACCAAGCTGGGGGGCTTGAGCGATGTCACGTGCACACCATGCGTTACCGCAGCGGAAAATGTCGATGCTGTTCGCCGGCGCGCTGGCCGCCGCCGGCCTGGTCGCGGGCGCCGCCATCGCGGTGAGCCGGCTGGACGGGGGCGACCAGGCCGGCTCGACGGCACCCCCCACCAGCGCACCGGCCACCTCGACCCAGGCCACCGAGCACCCGCACTCGTCACCGGCGAGCATCCAGCAGGCGATCCCGACGCCGCCCCCGGCCAGGAAGACCCCGC
>DASXRB010001088.1:0-3509 GCA_036506875.1 Kribbellaceae bacterium
TCGGTCACGCAGCACCTGCGCGCGCTGGGCTGGAAGCCGCCGCGCACCGGCGAGGGCTTCGCCGCCGGCCAGCCGCAGTACGTGTTCCAGGTGCCGCTCGCCGGCTCCGACCACGACGCGCTGCTGAAGGGCATGAACCAGCTGTGGCGCCGCAACATCAAGAAGGCCGACAAGTCCGGGGTGAAGGTGTCGGCCGGCGGCCGCGAGGACCTGCCCGCGTTCCACGAGCTGTACGTCGAGACCGCCGCGCGCGACCACTTCACCCCGCGCCCCGCGTCGTACTTCGAGGTCATGTACGACGCGCTGAACGGCCAGGCCGGCTGTGAGCTGCGGCTGTACAACGCGCACCACGAGGGCGACCTGGTGGCGAGCACGATCTGGATCCGGGTCGGGCAGCACGCCTGGTACTCCTACGGCGCGAGCTCAACGGCCAAGCGCGACGTGCGGGGCTCGAACGCCATCCAGTGGCGGATGATGACCGACGCGCTCGACGAGGGCGCGACCGTCTACGACCTGCGCGGCATCACCGACACCCTCGACCCGGACGACCCGCACGTCGGGCTGATCCAGTTCAAGGTCGGCACCGGCGGCGAGGCGGTCGAGTACGTCGGCGAGTGGGACCTGCCGCTGAACAAGCCGCTCTACACCGCGTTCGACCTCTACATGCGCCGCCGCTGACCGTACGATCCCGGAGACCTGATGCCGCTCACCCTGTACGTCGACTCCGCCCGCTGGCGCAAGCACCTCAGCGCGACCTGGTCCGAGGCGCTGGTACCGGTTGCCAAGGGCAACGGGTACGGCTTCGGCCGCGACCTGCTGCTGACCGAGGCCGGGTTCCTCGGCGCCCGGACCGTCGCCGTCGGCACGTACGACGAGGTGCCGGCGGTGCCGTCCTCCGACACCGTGGTGCTGTCGCCGTGGCGGCCGTTCCTGGACGTACCGCGCAGCGACCGGGTGATCCACACGATCAGCCGGCTCGCGGACCTGGAGGCGGTGCCGCCGGGCACCAGGGTGCTCGTCGAGGTGCAGACGTCGATGCGCCGGCACGGCATCGAGGTCGGTGAGCTGGTCCGGCTCGCGGCCGGCAGCCTGCTGAACCGGGTGCGGTTCGAGGGCTGGTCGATCCACCTGCCGATGGGTCCCGGCGGCGCGTCGGCGAATGTGAAGGAGGCCGCCGAGCTGGCCGCCGCCGCGCGCAGGGTCCGGCCGGGTCCCGCGTGGGTTTCGCACGTGCCGGCGAACAGCCTGAGCGCGATCGGCGACGACGTCCGGCTGCGGATCGGCACCCAGCTGTGGCTCGGTGACCGCGGGGCGCTCGACGTGCGCGCCACGGTGCTCGACGTGCACCAGGTGCACCGCGGTGAGCGGGTCGGTTACCGCCAGCGGCGCTGCCCGGCCGACGGGCACGTGCTGGTCGTCGCCGGCGGTACCTCGCACGGTATCGGCCTGGAGGCCCCGACCGCGGCCGCGAACGTCCGGCAGCGCGCGGTGTCACTGGCCAAGGGCGGCTTGGAGGCGGCCGGCCTGGCGCTGTCGCCGTACACGGTCGAGGGCAAGCAGCGCTGGTTCGCCGAGCCGCCGCACATGCAGGCCAGCATGCTGTTCCTGCCGTCCTCAGTGACCCCTCCCGAGATCGGTGACGAGCTCGGCGTCGAGGTCCGCTTCACGACCACCTCCTTCGACCGCGTCGTACTGCGCTGATGCGCGACCGGCATCGGTCGCAGGTCTCAACGATTTAGACCTGAAGGCAGTCAGTCCGGTGGCGGCTCGCTGAACAGGGTCAGCTGGACGCCGCCGGGATCCGCGACCCGGGCGTTGCGGTGCCCCCACGGCGTCACCGTCGCGGGCGCGACGCGGGTCCCGCCGGCGCGTTCCAGGGTTTGCGCGGTCGCCTCGGAGTCGGCCACCTGCAGCGCGATCCGGAAGGCGCCGCCGACCGGGCGTCCGACCTCGACCTGGTCCAGGTACGCCGCGTGCTCCTCGGACAGGAGCTCGAGCGTCGCCCGGCCCGCACCGAGGACGATGCCGCGGCCGTTGTGGTCCCAGCTCTCCTCCTCGGGCAGGCCGAGCGCGTCGCGGTAGAACGCGACCGCCGCGTCGAAGTCCGCCACCGTCAGCGCCAGCCGCAGCTCGCCGACCGGACCGATCGGTCCGGCTGTTGTGTTCATGTGTCCTCCCGTACGACGTACGAACCCGTGCGCAGGTCGTCGAGCGCGCCCGCACGGGTGGGCGTCCAGCCGAGCGCCTCCGCGTGCGGCGCGATGACCCGCTGGTCGAGGGCGAGCGCATCGGCGAACTGCTCTCCCAGCGTCGCGACCGCCTCGTCGTACGGCCACTCGGCGGCGCGTCCGCTGCCGCCGGCGGCGACGTCGGCGGCCCCGGCCAGGTCCCGGACCGTGACCGCGGGCTCCGCGACACCGTGCAGGACGGCACCGGCCTCGGCACGCTCGAGCGCGGCGACGTACAGGTCCGCGAGGTCGTCCGCGTGCACCATCGGCCAGCGGGTGTCCAGCGACCCGACGTACCGCCCCGCGCCATGCTCGCGGGCCCAGCCGACCAGCATGCCCGGGATGCCGCCGCCGTGCCCGTGCACGATGCCGGGCCGGATGACGATGCCGCGGACGCCGTCCTCCGCGGCGTCGAGCACGACGCGCTCCAGGCCGGGCCGGCCGGCCACGATCGGGATCGCCGCGAGCGGCGCGTCCTCGCCGGCGCCGTCGGCGGGCCCGAGCACCCAGACGCCGCTGGTGTAGACGACGGCCCTGCCGGTGCCGCGCAGCGGCGCGACCAGCTTCTCGATCGCGGCCTGGTCGGCGGCCCAGTCGCCGCTCGGGGTGGCGGCGTGCACCACGGCGTCGATGTCGTCGGTGACCAGGCTGACGAGCGCGGCCGGGTCGCCCAGGTCGCCCTGCCGGGTCTCGACCGGCGCGTCCGGTCGAGGGTCGCGGCTGACGGCGACGGGTTCGTGACCGGCGGTGCGGAGCCGCTCGACCACCGCGGAACCGATGTAGCCGGTGGCGCCGATGACGAGAACCTTCATGGAAGTCCCTCCTGGACTGACGTGTCGTACGGGCCGGTCGCCCCTTCTCTCACACCTGAACATTTCAGTACTGAAATCTTATTCCCTGATATTTTCGGCAGCGAGACAGCACTCAGGCTCGGGAGGAGTGGATGGCGCGCGACGCGGTCGACCTGTTCGCCGAGCAGTGGCGGACCGAGCGGCCCGATCTCGACGTCGGCCCGATGACGGTGGTCGGGCGGATCTCGCGCGCGTCCCGGCTGCTGGAGCGCGGCATCCGGGTCACCTTCGACAACCGCGGCCTGCAGCCGTGGGAGTTCGACATGCTCGCGTCGCTGCGCCGCGCCGGCCCGCCGTACCGACTGACCGCGGGGCAGCTGGTGACCGCGATGATGGTCAGTCCGGCGTCGATCACCTCCCGCGCGGACGCGCTGGTCGCCAGGGGACTCGTGACCCGCGATCTCGACCCGGACAACCGCCGCTCGGTGCT
>DASXRB010001089.1:0-1973 GCA_036506875.1 Kribbellaceae bacterium
GCCGCCGCGGCGCCGTGCACCATGACCCCGACCCAGTTCAGGTAGGTGTCGACGATGAATTTGAACACCTGCAAGAAGATTTTGGCGAACGCTAGAGCGCCGATCGCGACCGCGCGCCACACCCCGTTAACGATGTTGCGGAAGGTCTCGGACTTCTTGTAGGCGACGACGAGGGCGATCCCCACGGCGGCGACGGCGAGCACCGCGAGGCCCATCGGCCCCATCGCCGCATTGATCAGCCACATGCCGGCCGCCACGGCCTTCGTCGCGGCCGACGTCGCCAGCATCGCCGTCTTGTGCAGCGTCCACGACGCGGCGGCCTTGATGTTCGCCACCGAGACGATCGACAGCACCGTGGAGATGGTGTCCAGGGCCACAACGCCGGCCATCAGCCCGGCGCCGAACGGGCCGCCGATGAAGTTGGACAGCAGGGAAAGCCCGTTGTGGGCCTTGTCCACTCGGAATCCGACGTCCTTCTCCAGCGCCCGGCCGAACTTGGAAAACCCGGCGCCCATTTTCCGGTTCGAGCCGTTCACCTTGGTGGCGAGCCGGTCGGAGGAGGTGCCGATGTTGTCGAAGGTCCTCGAGGCCTTGTCCCTAGCGAGAACGTCGAAGGTTAGCGTCTTGTCCATCGCTTGCGGTCGCCTCCCTGATCACGTCGTCGTAGGTGGCAAGGGTTTTCCAGTCCAGGCGGTCCAGGTGGTGCAGCGGGATGCCGGTCGCCACGCTCAGGCCGACAAGTCGTCGGGTGAGGGTGCCGGCCCGGTAGGGTCCACACGCTCCTCCTCGTCGATCGTCTCGGCGTCGTCGATCGACTCCAGCCATGCGTTGAAGTCGGCGGCCTCCTTCCCGGCCCGGTGCAGAGACAGCCACGACAGGTAGTAGTGGGCCTCCAGCTTGTTCTGCGGGGTGATCCCGCCGAAGTGTTGCTCCGTCATCACCTGGGCCTTGGGGCTGGCGATGATCTCCTCGGTGCGCCCGTCGCTGTAAACAACGTGGATCTTGACGACGGCCATCGGTCACCCTCCCTGGTCGTCGTGGTGCCTGCATAGGACATTGCAGCGATGCGGCAGCACACAGGTGGCCATCTCTCGCCCCTCCCTAGCCGGTGAGCCTGCGGGCGACGTCGCGGATCGCACGTAGCAACTCTTTGCGGACCTTCGGCGCGTCCTTCTCCAGCGGCTCATCCCAGAAGCGCGGCTTGACCGCCTGGTCGAACCAGAAACCCGCGTCGCCGAAGAGCATGTGCCGCAGCCGGCCGCGGTTGAGCACCGCGAGCTCGCGGGGGCTGCCGCCCGGCGTGAAAGCCGACCCGACCAGCCGCACGCCGGGGCTGGCGCCGCCGCTGCGCTTGCGGACCTTCACCTTCAGCCCGAGCACTGCCGCGTAGCCGCTGGGCAGGTACTTGGGCGGGGCCTTCATCACGTCCGCCGCCATCGGCTTCGCCCGCCGGTTGATGGCCTTGTACAGCTCTTTGCGTAGGTCGGTGCGGCCGGCCTGCCGCAGGTCGCGGGCCAGCGCGGCGAACTGCTCGCCGCCGGTGATCTCGAGATCCATGATCCTGGTCTAGCTCGTCGGGTAGGTGATGCCGGCCTGCGAGGCGTTGCGGAAAACCGCATTCATCACCGACATCTCGCCCACGTCCCCGTCGAGCGGGCTGTAGGTGAACAGCAGCGCCGACATGACGATGCCTGGGTTCGTCGCGGACCGGGGGAGGCTGGTCGCCCGCACCTCCACCGTGAACGGCGTCACCGAAGAGATCAGCGGCTGCAGGGTGGCGTGGACCTTCGCGGCGGCGAAGTCCTGGAAAAACCCGATGGTGATCGTCCCATCACCCAGGCCCTTCGCGGTGACCTTGTTCGTGGCGCCGAAGGCGGTGGCGTCCTTCTCCTCCCGCATGTCCTCGACGGTGACGTGGTTGCCGTGGTCGGACAGCGTTACCCCGTTGATCGAGATGAACGCGTCCGTGAGCG
>DASXRB010001090.1:0-4180 GCA_036506875.1 Kribbellaceae bacterium
GTCGATCTTGAGGTGGACGATGGCCGATCTGCCAGGGGCCAGCGTCACTTGCTCGTAGCCGACGAGCCGCTTTGGAGGCTCACCCGTGCTCGCGGGTAGTCCGATATACAGCTGCGCGGTCTCTGTGCCGATGCGGTGGCCGATATTGCTGACACGGAACTCGATCTGGACCTTCTCCAGCCGGGAGGCGTGCGTGTTCGGCGCGTGCGCCCGGAGTTGGCTGTAGCCGAACGTCGTGTACGACAGGCCGTACCCGAACGGGAAGAGCGGGTTGATGCCGGCTACGTCGTAGCCCTTGTAGCCGACGTCAACGCCCTCGCTGTAGGCGATGTCTGGGCTGGCGATGCCGTTCCAGGGGTTCTGTGGACCAGGCGGCGTCGCCTGCTCGCTGGTCGGATAGGTAACGGTGAGCTTGCCCTGAGGGGTGACGTCGCCCCAGAGGACGTCGGCGAGCGCGCGGCCTTGCTCCTGCCCACCGAAGTATGTCTGCACGACGGCGGCCGCGGAGCCGAGCCACGGCATGGTGACCGGGCCACCGGTGGCCAGCACCACGACGGTGTGCGGGTTGACCGCGCTCACCGCGCTGACCAGCTCATCCGCGCTCTGCGGCAGCTTCAGCGAGACGCGGTCGCGCTCCTCGGTTTCGAAGTCGCGAACGTAGACGATCGCGACGTCGGCATCCATTGCCGCTGCGATCGCCTGCGCGAGGCCGGGCGACTCGACACCCGCGGGGGTGCGCCATTGCAGCAGCAAGGTGCCGGGCTGCAGGCCAGTCAGCGGCCGGGTCGCCTGGTAGTCGATGTGCAGCGCGTACTGGTGGCCGGCGGCAAGGTGCAGCACCGGCGAGTCCACCACGCGGCGGCCGTCCTGGCCGGTCATGTCGATGATCGTGGTGCCGTCGAGGCTCATCGTTGTGTCGCCCCAGCCGGTGAGCGACAGCTGGTAGTCGCCGGTCGTGGGCGGGGTGAGGAATCCGTCGTATCTCACCGCCTGTTGCTCCAGGAAGAAGTTGGTCGGCGGTAGCGGTACCTGGGTGCCGGCGCTCGCCCAGCCGGGGAAGGTGCTGGCGAAGCCGACGTCGTAGTTCACCTGCCGATCGACACGGGTGACCGCCGGCGGGCCGGTGAAGTCCGGCGTGTGCCAGTACTGCGCCGTGAGGCCGGGTCCGGTCCCGCTCACCGGCGTGAGCACCGAGGACGGCACGGCGGTCATATCAGCCGTCTCGATCATGGACGCCGCGTTCACCGGATCATTTCCCGGCGTGAAGGTAACGTGCGCGGCTGCCCCGGCGCGAGCGTTGATGCCCTGCAGGGCCGGCGTGCCGGTCGTCGGGGACACGTAGGCCGAGCCGCTCTCCGCCGCGAGGATGTTCGCGTCTGCCCCGATCACCGCGATCGACTTCGCGGCGCCGGTGAGCGGCAGCACGCCGGTGTTCTTCAGCAGCGTGATGGCCTTGTCCTCGACGGCGCGGGCGACCGCATCGTGCGCCCCCACCGGGATGGACGTGCCTGTGTAGTCAGTGTCGAACACGCCGATCCGGAACATCGTGACGAGAATGCGGAACACCGCGTCATCGACGAGTGTGAGGCTGGCCTGGCCGGACTGCACCGCGGCCAGCAGCGCGCCGTCGTAGACGGTCGAGGTGCCGGTCTCCATGTCGTCGCCGCCGCTGAGCCCATTCAAGGTGTCGTGCAGGGCGCCGAAGTCGCTCATCACGAAACCGGTAAAGCCGACCCGCCCCTTGAGCGTCGTCCGCAAGGTCATCGAGTTCTGGCACGAGTACTCGCCGTTGATCTTGTTGAAGGAGCACATGACGGCGCCGAGGCCCGCACGCTTGACGACCATCTCGAAGGCCAGCGTGTACACCTCGCGCAACGTCCGTTCGGCCATGATCGCGTTCTGACCGCTGAGACGGTTCGTCTCCTGGTTGTTGGCCGTGTAGTGCTTCAACGTGGCTGTGACATTGCGCGACTGCACCGTCGCCGCGTACACGCTGTTCTGGTCGCCGTTCAGGAACGGATCCTCACCCTGGCTCTCGCTGATCCGGCCGGCCCACGGTACACGGGCGATGTCGGTGTCCGGGGCGAGCAGCACGTTCTGGCCCGTCTCGCGGACCTCGTCCGCGACGACACCAGCGAACTGGCGCACCACGTCGGGCGACCAGGTGGCACCGAGCGCCATCTCCGACGGCATTGCGGTCGCATTGCCGCCAGTGCCGGGCAGCGACCAACCGCGGGGGGCGACCCCACCGCCGGCGTCGGCCATCCTCAGCGCCGGGATACCGAGGCGCGCGATCGGCGCGTTGTAGAAGGCGGACGGCGCCTCGCCCTGGTTGCCGGTCATCAAGTCGACCTTTCCCGCGAGCGTCATCTGCGCCATGAGCAGCCGCGCCCGCTGCTCCGGCGACAGGTGCCGGTCCATCCAGGGTTGCGTGCTGTCCGGCCGCGCGCCGCTCATCGGCGCGCCCACCAGACCGACCGAGAGCAACACCGCCGCCGCTAGAACCACTGCCCGAGCTGCCCGCCAACGCATCGACATTTCGGCCTCCCCGATTCTGGCCGAGATGGGTGGTGTACGCGAAACCGTACCCCGGCATCGCGGGACTGAACACCGTCTGCGACAGGTCGACCGAGCCGTGATCGCAGACGATCATCTCCAGCACGATCACCAGCCGCGCGGCGGCGTGCTCGAGCCGCTCGTGCAGGGCGAGCATCCCCGGAACCGCCAGCACCGACCGGGACATCCGCGGCGCGTCGGCCCAGCCCGGGCGCCTCGGCTCCGGCATGAGCGATCGGGCCCGCCGCGGCGCCGCGTCGACCGCTTTCGTGGTCGGCCGCAGCACCGCCGTTGGGCGTCGACGTCCGGGTGGTGCTCGCGCACAGAGCGCCCGCGACCGCTTGGTCGCCTCGTCGCGCCGCGGTCAATAGATATGGCACCAGACAGTCCTGTCGGTGCAGCGCGTCCGACCGTTGACCGGGCGAGTTGCTGGTTCGAGCCCCGTTGCGGCGCCACCGCTGGCCGAGTGTCTTCAGCAGTCTCCAGCGTCGTCGACAGTCGTAGTGGTTGTTGAACGACGTACTGGGTGACGACGCGGCGGTCGTGTAGCGACGCTGACGGCGATGATGGTCACAGGGGCTGCCTGCGGGTGGCCTCTTGTTCGTGTGCGACGACAGCCTGACCACGACGGAGATAGCGCAACGGCCCTCCCCATTCCTTTGGCCGGGACGGGAGGGCCGGTGCTTGGTGCTGGTGGAGGCACCCGTGGTGATGGTAGGTACCGACCCGGTTGAGGTCGATCGGCGGCTGCGCGATGGTGAGCTGGCCTGCCCGTGCGGCGGCGGCCGGCTCGTGCCATGGGGGCACGCGCGGGAGCGGCCGGTTCGTGGTCTCGGGGTGATCCGCCCGCGCCGGGCGAGGTGCGCGGCGTGCCTGGTGACGCATGTACTGCTGGCAGTGTCATGCCTGCTGCGTCGGGCTGACGCCGCCGAGGTGATCGGTGCGGCGCTCACTGCGAAGGCTGTCGGGCAGGGGCACCGGCCGATCGCCGTGCGGCTGGGCAGGCCGACCTCGACGGTGCGTGGCTGGCTGCGCGCGTTCGCCGGCAACGCGGAGCAGGTCCGTGCCGCGTTCACCGCGCTGCTCGCGCAGCTTGACCCGCTCACCGGCCCGATCCCTGTCCACGCATCGGTGTTCGCCGACGCGGTCGAGGCGGTCGGGGTCTGCGCTTCGGCGGCCCGCCGCCGGCTCGGGGTACTGGGCGCGGTGTCGCCGTGGCAGCTCACGGCGGCGATCACGAATGGTCGGCTACTCACCCCGGCCGGTCCGGGCGAGTGGATCAACACGAGCTGACCCTTGGGTGGGCGTCGTTGATCGGCGAGCCTCGCGACTCGTGTGTCCATTACGAGCGCGAGGAGGCGCCCATGGCCGCCGGCCATGACAGGGAAGATCAGATCCGGGCCGAACGGGCCCGGGCGATAGGGCTGTTCCGGTACTCCGTCATCCGCGAGGCCGCGGATCGGCAGCTGTCCACGAAGCAACGCGGCCGGCTGGTCCGCGCGCTGGCCGAGCGTGAGCATGCCGGCCCGTTCGGCGGGCCGGTGCGGGTGTCGCGGGCCACGATCGACCGGTGGATCCGGGATTGGCGCCGGGACGGGTTCGACGCGCTGGTGCCCAACCCGCG
>DASXRB010001091.1:0-3575 GCA_036506875.1 Kribbellaceae bacterium
TCGGCGAGCTGGGTGAGCGCGACCAGCAGCGCGCCGCGTTCGCCCGGGCGGGCCGGGACCACGACCGTCTCCAGCGACGGCGGCGCGAAGTGGTGCTCCGAGCGCGGGCGGCGGGTGCCGATCGTGTCGCCGATCCGGACGCCGGTCAGGCCCCAGACCTTGCCGATCTGGCCGGCCGCCACCACCGGCCGCTGGGTGGCACCGCCGCCGGCGAAGACGCCGATCCTCGTGACCTTGCCCGAGGGCAGCCGGTCGCGCGTGCGGACGGTGCCGGAGAACATCCGCAGGTAGGCGATCTTCTCCCCCGCCGCGCCGCGCTCGACCTTGAACACCGTGCCTGACGCCGGGCCGTCCGCGTCGCCGGCGGAGGCGGGCAGCAGCTCGGTGACGCCGTCGATCAGCGAGTCCACCCCGGAACCGGTGATCGCGGACCCGAAGTACACCGGGTGCACCAGGGCCCGCCGGGTCTGCGCGGCCAGCTCGCGTCGCACCACGTCGTACGACGGGACCGTGTCACCGACGTACGCCGTCAGCATCGTCTCGTCGTGCTCGGCGAGCAGCTCCGTCAGCCCGCGGACGAAGCCGGCGTCGGTCTCGTCGTACGGGCGCCAGCTCGCCTCGCGGGTGCCGAGGCCCGACGGGAGGCCCATCGGGGCGATCGCGGGCACGAGCTTGTCCCGGACGGCGTCGAGGACGCGCCGGTCGTCCGCGCCGTGCCGGTCGATCTTGTTGACGAAGATGATCACCGGGATGCCGAGCCGGCGCAGGGTCCGCATCAGGACCCGGGTCTGCGCCTGGACGCCCTCCACGGCCGAGATCACCAGGACGGCGCCGTCGAGCACGTTCAGCACGCGCTCGACCTCGGCGATGAAGTCCGGGTGGCCCGGGGTGTCGATCAGGTTGACGGTGACCGGGTCGGCCGCCGGCCCGGCGACGAACGAGACCACCGCGGACTTGATCGTGATGCCGCGCCGGCGCTCCAGCGCGAGCGAGTCGGTCTGGGTGTTGCCGTCGTCGACGCTGCCGACCTCGTCGATGACACCGGCGGCGTGCAGCAGCCGCTCGGTCAGGCTCGTCTTACCGGCGTCGACATGCGCCAGGATCCCCAAGTTCAACGTACGCAACAGCAGTCATGTCCTTTGTGTGGATGGCAGTTCCCTTCTGGGTGGACACGACTGCAGCTCGCATGACGGTTCTCCTCGGTCGGTGACGGGTCATCGCCAGTGCACCAGGCTCGCGTCGTACCGGCAACCGGTTTTCCTGCGCCCGGGCACCGCGATGTGGTAGCCATGCGGTGAGGAGTGCACACCGGTATGGAGTGGTTCGTCGCGGAGGACTACTGGCTGGGCCGGCTGTTGTTCCAGCGCAGCCTGGCCGTGCTGTACGTGGTCGCGTTCCTGTCGGCGGCCAACCAGTTCCGGGCGCTGCTCGGGTCCGATGGGCTGCTGCCGATCCCGCGGTACCTGGCACGGGTGTCGTGGCGGCAGGCTCCGAGCCTGTTCCACCTGCACTACTCAGACCGGTTCTTCGCGGTGATCGCGTGGTCGGGGGTGGTGCTCGCCGCGGGTGTCGCGGCCGGCGCGGCGGACGTGGTGCCGTGGCCGGTGGCGATGGCGATGTGGCTGCTGCTCTGGGCGCTGTACCTGTCGATCGTGAACGTCGGGCAGCGGTGGTACTCCTTCGGCTGGGAGTCGCTGCTGTGCGAGGCCGGGTTCCTGGCGACGTTCCTGGGCAACGCCCGGGTCGGGCCGCCGGTGGCGGTGCTGGTGCTGCTGCGGTGGCTGCTGTTCCGGCTGGAGTTCGGTGCCGGGCTGATCAAGATCCGCGGCGACTCGTGCTGGCGGAACCTGACCTGCCTGTACTACCACCACGAGACGCAGCCGATGCCCGGCCCGCTGAGCTGGTGGTTCCACCATCTCCCGAAGCCGCTGCACCGGGCCGAGGTGGCGGCGAACCACGTGACCCAGCTGCTGGTGCCGTTCGGGCTGTTCGCGCCGCAGCCGGTGTCCGGGATCTGCGCCGGCGTGATGATCGTGACGCAGCTGTGGCTCGTTGCCAGTGGCAACTTCTCGTGGCTGAACTGGTCGGCGATAGTGCTGGCGCTGCCGGTGCTGCCCGACGCGTTCCTGGACGGGTTCCTGGGCGGGTTCCTGGGCGCGGCGCTGCCGGCGCACACGGGCGCGGGGGCTGCGCCGGTGGCGTTCGTGGTCGTGGTGCTGGCGGTGGCCGCGCTGATGGTCGTGCTCGCGTGGTGGCCGGCGCGGAACCTGCTGTCGAGGGCGCAGCTGATGAACGCGTCGTTCAACAAGTTCCACCTCGGCAACACGTACGGCGCGTTCGGCTCGGTGACCCGGGTCCGGCACGAGATCGTCATCGAGGGCACCAGCGACGAGGAGGACGGGCCGGACACGGTGTGGCTCGAGTACGAGTTCAAGGGCAAGCCGGGTGACGTCCGGCGGCTGCCGCGCCAGTTCGCGCCGTACCACCTGCGCCTCGACTGGCTGATGTGGTTCGCCGCGCTGTCCCGCACGTACGCCGACCGCTGGTTCCTCGCCCTGGTCGTCAAGCTCCTCGCCAACGACAAGCAGGTCCTGAAGCTGCTGCGCCACAACCCGTTCCCCGACGCCCCGCCCGCGCAACTGCGCGCCGTCTTCTACCGCTACCGCTTCACCACCTGGTCCGAGTGGCGCGCCACCGGCGCCTGGTGGCACCGCACCCGCATCGGCGAGTACCTCCCACCGGTCCGGTCGACCTCCTAGGCCGCGGCAGCGCCCCGGGCGGGACGCCCCGCGGCGGACGTGACGAGTGCGTGGAGCAGCGCTGCGAGCGGCGACGCAGACGCAGCAGTGCTCCGGTCGCCCACTGCGGGAGGGCATCGACGGTCAGCCGGCGTCGGGTTTTGGATCACTGAGCCATGAGCGAAGGAGCCTGCACGAAGGCGCACCCCGCCGCGGAGATCCAGATCAGACCGACGTGACAGAGTCTGCCCGTTCACGTCTGTCGACATAGGCGCCGTTCACCGCGGCGTGCTCGCCGCGGTGGCGAGGCACGACGCGGTGGCGAGGCACGACGCGGTGGCGAGGCACGACGCGGTGGCGGGGCACGACGCGGTGGCGAGGCACGACGCGGTGCCGTGCGCCGAGACCCGACACGCGTTGGAGGGTCGAGCGGGCGACGATATCCGTTCGCGGCCTCCGTCCGCACAATGCCGCACCGCGCGGCATTGGCAGGGCCGCCGCTGCGGCTGCGCAGCGGGGTGGCTGGTCGAGGGCAGGCGGGGCCGGCTGACCGGGTGGGTCAGCTGGCGCGGTCGCTGCGGGTGTCGATGCGGTGGGTGCCGGTGTGGTCGACGCGGTAGAGGTGCCCGTGGGGGCTGGTCCATTCGAAGGCGCCGTCGGGTAGCCGCCGGCAGCGCCAGTTGCCGTGGGTTTTCACCCTGTGGTGCAGGCGGCATTCCGGGCCGAGGTTGTCGGTGGAGGTCTGGCCGGGTGGGCCGGTGTCGTCGTACGGGATCACGTGGTCCAGGTCGGTGGCCCGGACGGGTCGGTTGCAGTGCGGGAACACACAATGCGTGT
>DASXRB010001092.1:0-7889 GCA_036506875.1 Kribbellaceae bacterium
GGCGCCACGCTCGACGGCCTCGAATGCACCGAAGCCGGTGATCGCGACCTTCCCGCCCTTCTTGGTCAGCTCACGCTGGACGGTCTCGATGACCGACTCCAGCGCGTGCTGTGCCGCACGGCGATTCCCGTCGAAGTGCACAGCGAGCGCTTCGACCAACTGGCTCTTGTTCACTGCTTCCCTCCGTGAACGTTGATGTCGAGCACTGCGCTCGATCTTCGTTGAACGTTAGGTACTCTGCACGCTACGCACAAACTCCCACGCGGCAGAACTTCCTTGTTTCGGGGGATTTTCGGGTTACCGAAGGCCGAAAACCCTTCTGCGCAATGGATCGGCGACCTGCTGTGAGCCGTCCGCCGACCGTCGTACGACGTCGCTCAGCGCCTGCGGTTGCGCAGGCCCCGAACGCCCGACCGCGTCGTGTCGATGCCGCGGGTGACGCGGTTATCGCCTTTTCTGGCGCGGATCCGGTCGCTGACCTTCCCCAGCATCCAGTCCGCGAGCGGCAGCCCGATCGCCAGGATCAGCCACATCCGGAAGCGCCTGCCCAGGAACGCCCACATCGTCGTACCTCTCGTTCGGCCCGTTACGTCGAACAATAACCGCAGGCGGGCCGCCGTGGGTCAGAGCCAGTCGCGGCGTTTGAACACGACGTACAGGCTGCCGCAGACCAGCACCATCAATGCCATCGCGAACGGATAGCCGAGGTGCCAGTGCAGCTCGGGCATCGAGTCGAAGTTCATCCCGTACACGGTGCCGATCAGGGTCGGCGCGAACAGGATCGCCGCCCAGGCCGAGATCCTCTTGACCTCTTCGTTCTGCGCGTGGCTGACGATCGTGAGTGCCTTCATCTCCTCGTTCTGCTTCTGCGCGACGAGGGTGGCGTTGACCGTCAGGATGTCGCGCAGCAGCTCGCGGAAGCTGTCCACGCGCTCGATCACCTGCGTGACGTGGTCCGCGACGTCGCGCAGCGATCGCTGCAGCTCCTCGTCCACGCCGTACTTCTCGAAGCCCGCGGCCAGTGCGGCCAGGATGTCCTGCAGCGGATGCGTCGCGCGCTGGAACTCGATCACCTCGCGGGACAGCTCGTAGATGCGCCGCGACACCTTCGGGTCCCCGCGGAACACCTCGGTCTCGATCTCGTCGATGTCGTTCTCGAGCCCGGCGACGACCGGCTCGTAGCCGTCCACGACCTTGTCCATGATCGCGTACAGCACGGCCTCGGTGCCGCGCCGCAGCAGCTCCGGGTCGGCCTCGACGCGGCGTCGTACGGCGGCCAGGTCGGGCGCTTCCGCGTGCCGCACCGTCACCACGAAGTCCGGCCCGACGAACACGTGCACCTCGCCGAACTCGACCTCCTCGGTCTCGTCCACGTAGCGCGCGGCCCGCAGTACGACGAACAGCGTCTCGCCGTACCGCTCCAGCTTCGGCCGCTGGTGCGCGGTGATCGCGTCCTCGACCGCCAGCTCGTGCAGGTCGAACTCCGACGCCAGCGACATCAGCTCGCGCTGGTCCGGCCGGTACAACCCGATCCAGGCCAGGCTGTCCGGGGTCTCGTGCAGGCCGCGGTACGTGGCGGCCAGGGTCCGCGGCGAGGCGACCCGGCGGCCGTCGAGGTAGATCGCGCTGTCGACGACGCTGTGCCCCTCGGGCAGGGCCGGCGGAGCGGCCGGCGGTACGGCGGCGGGCGGGCGCTGGCGGACGGCGTGGCGGCGCGAGAACGCGCGCAGTGTGGGCAGACGGCGAAGGTCGGACATGACGGTCCTCCGAACTCGGGTGTGGGCGAGCGGGTCTTCGTCTGCTCGACCGGCGCCGGTCACGACACGAGGCGGAGGCGCGGACGTCGTCGGACGCCCGGCCCCGAGTTCGTATGGAAGATGGCGATCAGGTCAAGCGAGATCGGTATGACTGGAGGGGTCGCTACTCATGAGCGCCTCACCTCCTCGACTCGCAACCGTGATCGGACCAGGGTTCAGGGTATCACCGCGTTACCCAACAACGTGCGCCGCAAACATCTTTCTTCGCAGGCGTTTCCGGCACCGCGGTCAGGCCCTCGCGGGCAGCGTGGCCGGCTTGTACGACGGCCGGCCGGCCTCGTAGTCCGCGATGTCCGACTCGTGCGACAGGGTGATGGCGATGTCGTCGAGCCCGTTCAGCAGCCGGTAGCGCGTGTAGTCGTCGATCTGGAACGGTGCGGTCAGGTCAGCCGCGGAGATCGTGCGCTGCTCCAGGTCGACCGTCACCGGTGTCGCCGGGTCGGCCTCGGTGATCGCCCACAGCCGCTCGACGACGTCCTGCTCGACGAGGGCGGTGAGCAGCCCGGCCTTGCCGGAGTTGCCCCGGAAGATGTCGGCGAACCGGGACGAGACGACGACCTTGAAGCCGTAGTCCATCAGCGCCCAGACCGCGTGCTCACGCGACGACCCGGTGCCGAAGTCCGGCCCGGCGACGAGCACCGACGCCCCGTCGTACCGCGGCTGGTTGAGCACGAACTCCGGATCGTTGCGCCAGGCGGCGAACAGCCCGTCCTCGAAACCCGTCCGGGTGACGCGCTTGAGGTACACCGCCGGGATGATCTGGTCGGTGTCGACGTTGCCGCGGCGCAGCGGGACCGCCGTACCGGTGTGGGTCTTGAAGGCGTCCATCTATGCGTTTCCCTTCAGGTCGGCCGGGGCGGACAGCGTCCCGGTCACGGCGGTCGCGGCGGCGACCAGCGGCGACACCAGGTGGGTGCGTCCGCCCTTGCCCTGCCGGCCCTCGAAGTTTCGGTTCGACGTGGAGGCGCTGCGCTCCCCCGGTGCCAGCTGGTCGGGGTTCATGCCCAGGCACATCGAGCAGCCCGCGCCGCGCCACTCGGCACCGGCCGCGGTGAAGATCTTGTCCAGCCCCTCGGCCTCGGCCTCCAGCCGGACCCGGCCGGAGCCCGGGACCACCAGCATTCTGGTGCCCTCGGCAACCTTGCGCCCGGCGAGCACACCGGCGGCCGCGCGCAGGTCCTCGATCCGGCCGTTGGTGCACGAGCCCAGGAACACCGTGTCCACGTGGATCTCGCGCATCGGCGTGCCGGCGGTCAGGCCCATGTACTCCAGCGCCTTGCGGGCGGCGTCCCTGTCGCTGTCCGACGCGAAGTCGTCCGGGGACGGCACGACGCCGGACAGCGGCACGCCCTGTCCCGGGTTCGTGCCCCAGGTGACGAACGGCGTGACCTCGTCGGCGTGCAGCACCACCTCGGCGTCGAAGGTCGCGTCCGCGTCGGTGGCCAGGCTGGTCCAGTACTCGACGGCCGCGTCCCACTCCTTGCCCTGCGGCGCGTGCGGCTTGTCCTCGAGGTAGGCGAACGTCGTCTCGTCCGGCGCGATCATGCCGGCCTTGGCGCCCCACTCGATCGACATGTTGCAGATCGTCATCCGGGCTTCCATGGACAGCGCGCGGATCGCCTCGCCGCGGTACTCCACGATGTAGCCCTGGCCGCCGCCGGTGCCCACCTTCGCGATCAGTGCCAGCACCAGGTCCTTGGCGGACACGCCCTCGTGCAGCGTGCCGTCGACGGTGACCGCCATCGTCTTCGGGCGGGCCTGCGGCAGCGTCTGCGTGGCCAGCACGTGCTCGACCTCGCTGGTGCCGATCCCGAACGCGATCGCGCCGAACGCGCCGTGCGTGGACGTGTGGCTGTCGCCGCACACCACGGTCATCCCCGGCTGCGTCAGGCCGAGCTGCGGGCCGATCACGTGCACCACGCCCTGGTCCGGGTCGCCGAGCGTGTGGATCCGGATGCCGAACTCGTCCGCGTTGCGGCGCAGCGTCTCGACCTGCGTGCGGGAGACCGGGTCGGCGATCGGCTTGTCGACGTCGTACGTCGGGACGTTGTGGTCCTCGGTCGCGATGGTCAGGTCGGGGCGTCGTACCTTCCGGTCGGCCAGCCTCAGGCCGTCGAACGCCTGCGGGCTCGTCACCTCGTGCACGAGGTGGAGGTCGATGTAGAGCAGATCCGGCTCACCCTCGGCATGGCGCACGACGTGCGCGTCCCAGACCTTCTCCGACAACGTCCTGCCCATGTGAACTGCGCTCCTTCAGTGGGATGTACTGCATGGACTTCTTGCCGCAACCGCACCCCACGGTGCTCCTAGAAGTACCCGGCTGGCGACTTGCGTTCCACGATTCGAGACGGCAATATCGTCTCATGGACAACTCTAGCGGAGTCGGCGTACTCGACAAAGCGGCCCTGGTGCTGTCCGCCCTCGAGTCGGGTCCGGCCACCCTGGCCGGCCTGGTGACGGCCACCGGCCTGGCCAGGCCGACGGCCCACCGGCTCGCCGTCGCCCTGGAGCACCATCGCCTGGTGGGCCGCGACATGCAGGGCCGGTTCGTGCTCGGACCGCGCCTGAACGAGCTGGCGTCCGCGGCGGGCGAGGACCGGCTGCTGGCCACGGCCGGCCCGGTGCTGGCCCGGCTGCGGGACATCACCGGCGAGTCCGCGCAACTGTTCCGCCGGCAGGGCGAATACCGGGTCTGCGTGGCCGCCGCCGAGCGGCCGTCGGGCCTGCGCGACACCGTCCCGGTCGGCAGCCAGCTGACCATGAGCGCGGGTTCGGCCGCGCAGATCCTGCTGGCCTGGGAGGAGCCCGAGCGGATGCACCGCGGGCTCCACAACGCGTCGTTCAACGCGGCCGCGCTGGCCGGTGTCCGGCGACGCGGCTGGGCGCACAGCGTCGGCGAACGCGAGCAGGGCGTGGCCTCGGTGTCCGCGCCGGTCCGCTCCCCCTCCGGCAAGGTGATCGCCGCGGTGTCCGTCTCCGGCCCGATCGAGCGCCTCTCCCGCCAGCCCGGCCGGATGCATGCCCCTGCCGTCATGGCCGCCGCGGAGCGCCTCTCCGAGGCGTTGCGCCGCGCCTCGGAGTAACGAATCCCACAGGTACGACGAAGGGCCCACACCGGTTGGTGTGGGCCCTTCGCTCTGGTAGCCCCGACGGGATTCGAACCCGCGCTACCGCCTTGAGAGGGCGGCGTGCTAGGCCGCTACACAACGGGGCCAGAGGGTGTCACCTGGGCCCTAGCGGGCCTCGGCAACGAGGATGAACTGTACCTGTTTTCCAGCACTGGACCCAAATCCTGGGGGTCCAATCGCTGGGGTACTAGGACTCGAACCTAGACTAACTGAACCAGAATCAGTCGGGCTGCCAATTACCCCATACCCCAAAGGCCTTGCTCGGTCTCCGGTCCGTTGCCGTCCCAGCGACCTCGGAGAGGATACCCGAGCATCGGTCCGGCCACCAAAACGAGGCTCAGGCGAGCCGCCGTCCGCGCTCGGCCCGGGGCGTCGTACCCGGTGGGAGCCCCGCCGGCGCCGGCCCGGGTGCCTCCAGCACGGCCGGGTCGGCCTCGGTGCTGAGCCGCTGCCGGCGGGCCAGCCACAGCGCCGCCAGGCCGAAGGCCACGAACTTCCCGACGTCGATCAGCACGATGCTCAGCGGGGCGTCACCCGCCGGCTTCAGGCTGTCCGAGACGGTGTCGGTCAGGGCGGCGAACACGAACGTCACCACGTTGTTCGCGGCGTGCATCGCGATGCCCGCCTCCAGGCCGCCGGTGCGCAGCGCCAGCCAGCCCGCGACCAGGCCGAACGCGAACCGGTCGGCGAACAGCGCCGGGGCCTCCCAGGGCAGCTTGGCGTGCGCCATCGTGAACAGCAGCGAGGTCATCAGCACGGCGAACCACGGCCGCCGGACCATCGACCCGAACATCTGCAGCAGGTAGCCGCGGAACAGGTACTCCTCCCCCGCCGCCTGCAGGGTCGACGTGAGCAACGTCACCGCGATCAGCGCGGCGGCGTCGGACGCCGGGCCGGACAGCTCGCCGAGGAACTGCACCGGCAGCACCACCGCCGCGCCCAGCGCCAGCAGCTCGGCGACGACCGCGACCCCGGCGAACAGCCCCAGGGGCCGCCAGCGCAGCCCCGGCCGCACCGAGACCAGCAGCCCGGACGGCAGCCGGTGCAGCCGGACGTAGACGACCAGGCAGATCGGCACCAGCGCGGCCAGCGACAGGTTCGTGGCCAGCAGCGTCACCCAGGACACCGTGCCCTCGGCGTCCGGCTTGGCCGCCTGCACCGGCGCGACCGCGACGATCGTCGCGACGAACCAGCCGACGATGATCACCAGCGCGCCGAAGACCGGCTTCCACCACTGGAACGCCGGCGTCACCATCAGCCGGTGGTACGGAACCGAACCACCCGGCCGCGCCTCGAGCGCGTGGTTCGCCACCGGTCAGACCGCCGTCGCCGTCGTACGCGCCCGCTCGATGCGGCCCAGCGACCGCGCCCGGCCGAGCAGCTCGAGCGACTCGAACAGCGGCGGCGAGATCCGCCGGCCGCTGACCGCCACCCGGACCGGGCCGAACGCGTTCTTCGGCTTCAGTCCGAGCCCGTCGACCAGCGCCGCGCGCAGCGCCTTCTCGATGTCGTCGGCGGTCCACTGGTCCAGCGCGCCGAGCGCCGCGGCCGACGCCTCCAGCACCGGGTCGGCGTCCGGCCCGAGCACCTTGGCCGCGTCGTCCGGGTCGACCCGGAAGTCGCGCTCGTCGACGAACAGGAACCCGAGCATGTCCGGCGCCTCGGACAGCGTGTTCATCCGCTCCTGGACCAGCGGCACGGCGGCCCGCAGGACCGCCCGCTGCTCGTCGGTCGGCTCGGCCGGCAGCAGCCCGGCCTTCGTCAGGTACGACGCGGCCCGCGCCGCGAACTCGCCGGGGTCCAGCATCCGCATGTGCGCGGCGTTGATCGCCTCGCACTTCTTCGGATCAAACCGGGCCGCGTTCGCGTTCACCCGGCGGACGTCGAACTTCTCGATCATCTCCGCCATCGTGAACACGTCGCGGTCGTCGCCGATCGACCAGCCGAGCAGCGCCAGGTAGTTCAGCAGGCCCTCGGGCAGGAAGCCGCGCTCCATGTACTCGCCGAGCCCGGAGCCCTTGTCCCGTTTCGACAACCGCCGGTTGCCCTCGCCCATCACCATCGGCAGGTGCCCGAACCGCGGCGCGGTCCCGGTGCCGACGCCGATCGCGCCGAGCGCCTCGTACAGCGCGATCTGCCGCGGGGTGGACGACAGCAGGTCCTCGCCGCGCAGCACGTGCGTGATACCCATCAGGGCGTCGTCGACCGGGTTCACCAGCGGGTACAGCGGGTGCCCGTTGGCGCGCACCAGCACGTAGTCGCCGAGGTTCTCCGGCAGGAAGGTGATCTCACCGCGCACCAGGTCGTCGAAGCTGATCGCCCGGTCCGGCATCCGCAGCCGTACGACGGGCCGCCGGCCCTCGGACTCGTACGCCGCCACCTGCACGGAGGTCAGTTCCCGGCAGTGGCCGTCGTACCCGCTGGACTGGCCGGCCTCGCGCGCGGCCTCGCGGCGCTGGTCGAGCTCCTCCTGCGAGCAGTAGCAGTGGTACGCCCTGCCGGCCCCGAGCAGCTTGGTGACGACGTCGGCGTAGATGCCGAACCGCTCCGACTGCAGGTACGGGCCGTAGTCGCCGCCGACGCCCTGGCCCTCGTTCCAGTCGATGCCGAGCCAGCGCAGCGACTCCAGCGTGTACGCCAGGCCCTCCTCGGTGTTGCGGGCCGTGTCGGTGTCCTCGATCCGCAGCACCAGGGTGCCGCCGAAGTGCTTGGCGAAGGCCCAGTTGAACAACGCCGTGCGGATGTTGCCGACGTGCAGCAGTCCGGTCGGCGACGGTGCGAACCTCAGTCGCACCTGCTCGGGGGCGAGATCGCCGAGAACAGCGTCGGCACTGTCAGTCACGGTGTATCACCTTGTTCGTCAGGGTTCCGATTCCGTCGATGGTGACCGCGACCTCGTCGCCGGGCAGCATCGGCCCGACACCCGCGGGGGTACCGGTGAGCA
>DASXRB010001093.1:0-2157 GCA_036506875.1 Kribbellaceae bacterium
GCGCTTGATGATGTGCAGGATGCGGGCATCGTAGAGCTCTCGGATCAGCGGATGGTTGGCGTCGGCGGGCGAGAGCAGGAACGCGCGAGCTCGCCGGCTTCCGATCACCTCGTCGATGATCCAGTGCAGAAGGTCGCTTGCCTCGGGGTTGGCCGCGACCGCCCGGCCCTTGTCTCGGTGGTACCAGTCCTGGGCGGCGCGTCGGACGTCGGGTACACCGATTGGGTCGTTGCCGGCTCGCATCGCGGCGAGCATCGAGACGTTGATCGCGTCGCGAGGGACCCCTTCGGCCGCGCGGACCAGCTCGTTGAAGGCGTTCTGCTGGGTGAAGGCTCGCCGGACGAACTCGTCGCCGTCCTTCGGTGGGCCTCCGATGCCGCTGTCCAGCATCACGGCCTGGACGTGCTTGAAGAACAGCTCCTTGAAGAACGCCTTGGCACGGTCGCTGTCGTTGCCGAACACCATGAAGTCGTCCAGGTTGACGTCGGCGGCTATGTCGGCGCCGACCTCGATGCCGAGGTACTGGCCCGTTGGCGTCCTGGTGCGGAAGTTGCTGCGCTGCTCAATCGCGCCGATCTTCACCGTCACGGCCTGGACCGGGAGGATGCAGCGGCGGATCAAGTCGGCGAGGAGCGGTTGCAGGTCCTGCGGGACCTCGCTCCACTCGTCTAGGAGTATCCACACCCGCCCGACCGGTAGTGCCCGGAGGACCCTGCTGAGCGTGCGGCTCACCGCGCCGAAGAGGATATGGTGCTCAACCGGGCCGCTCTCGCGGACCCGGACCTCGTCGCGCCGGGTCGTTCGGCTGGTCGACCCGGCACCGACCGAGAGCGGCTGGGACCCAGCGCCAAGGTCGAACCGCGCGGCCTGCTCATCGCTGTCCTCATCCGCGCTCGCGCGCTCGCGCTCGACCGGGCCGCTGACCCGTACTTCCGAGATGTCCCGGCCGAGCTGATCGAGCAACTCGTAGGAGGCGCCCACTTCGTGGCCTGTGTCGGCACGTTCGAGGGCAAGGTCGATGAGCCCGTCGTGAACGACGGCGAGGGTGTCGACCAAGAGCCGGGTACCGCGTTCGGTGGTGGGGACGTTCGTGTCGGCGTACAGGCCACCGTTGGAGCCGACCGTGCGCATGTCCACGTAGATGGAGTGATCCCCGCGGTGGAGGACCGTCTCACCGAGGTACTTCAGCGCATGGGTCTTGCCAGTCCCGCGGCGGCCGTACATGACCTGGTGGTCGGTGTTGGAGAGCAGGGTGAAGAGCGGACCGGCGTCAACGAAGGTCGCGACCAACCGCGCCGCCTCCACACGTTCCGCGCGGCGCTGCACCTGCACCAACGCCTCGTTGGTTGCCTTGGTCATCTACCCTCGCCTGGTCGCACTTGCGCCGTCTTGCGGCGGCGGTCGACCATCATAGGCCGATCGCGCTACAGGAAGGTCTCATCCGGCCGGCGTCCGCTGGTCGGGTGCAGCCACCGCCGATACGCTCGGCCGACCTGGCGGGCGAGCCGCTGGCGGAGCTGCTCGCGCACGTAGGTCATGGCCGGCCGATCCAAGGCTAGGGCCTCCTCCGCGGTCAGCCCGCCGAGTTGCAGGCCCCTGAGGTCGCCGGCCTGCCAGGCAGCGATGACCGCGGTGGCGGCTGCCTGCGGGTCGACGCCGAGCGTGGCCCAGGTGCCGTAGGGCCAGGCGCGCAGCTCCACCGTCAGGTCGGCCACGAACACCAGCTCGTGGGCTGCCCGGTCGGGGTGGCCGGTCACCAGCTCATACAGCACGGTGCCGTCCGGCTGGGAAACATGGGGGTGTAGCAGCGCGGCGGGGGCGACTACCAGCACGCCGGCCGCCTGGTCGTCGTCGTCCGGGTCCAGGCGCAGGCTGAGGTAGCAGTCCGGCACCCGGCCGGGCTCCAGGATCTCCCCGAGCGCGTTGGCGCCGAGCTGTGCCACTGGGCCCGCTCCTGCTGCTGGTGGGATGGTGGGTCATCAGGCTACCCGGCTCGACCAGGACGTTGACATTAAGCAGGGTGTTGCTCAAAGGCGGCGTGAGCAGGTCGCCGGTGGCCTGGCGAACCTCGGCAGCCCGCGCCGGAGTGCTGCGCTGGTGGTCCGCCCACGACGACCGTGCCGTGCCTGCTCTCGGCTCAGTTGGTGGCTGGCGTTG
>DASXRB010001094.1:0-5384 GCA_036506875.1 Kribbellaceae bacterium
GTCGTAGCCGCCGATGCCGAAGTTGTCCTCGGCCGACACGCCGCCGGAGAAGTCCAGCGACTGCTTCCCGGTCAGCACCATCGCCGAGTCCGGCGTCATGACGAGGATGCCCTTGGTGTGCATGAGCATCGTGGCCTCGGCGTTCCAGTACGGCTGCGCGCCGACGTTGATACCCGCGACCACGACGTTGATCTCGCCGCCGGCCTGGGTGAACTCGACGATCCGCTTCAGCGCCCGCGCGACCCAGTCCATGTTCTCGGTGCCGGAGTCCATCGAGATCCGCGCGCCCGCGGACACCGCGAACCACTCGACCGGGACGCCCATCCTCTCCGCGAGGTCGAGTGCGGCGATGATCCGGGCGCACTCGGCCTCCGCGACCGCGCCGAGCGCCTTGGTCGGGTCACCGCTGAGCACCACCCGGGTGACGCCCTCTGGGTGCCGCCGGGTCGGTGTGCTGATCACGCCGGCGATCAGGCCCGCCTTGTTCAGGCCGCGCGGCCGCTCCACCGGCACCAGCGCGCCGCTGTCGTCCAGGTCGTGCTCGACATAGGTGCCGCCCGGCCCGGCGACCATGCCGGCCACCTCGTAGGGGTAGACGGTGTTGCGGCGGCGGGCCCGGACCACCTTCTGCGCGTAGTCGTCCAGCGGCTTCAGCCGGGTCGTCGGCGGCCGCTCCACCGCGGTCACCACCCCGGCGCCCGGCTGGTGGTAGAACCGGCCCGCGACCGGGAACGGCGCCCGGTTGGAGTCGGTGACCCGGCCCTGGACCAGCACCTCCTCGATCCCGGCGCCGACGGTCAGCGGCGCGATGTTGCGGTGCAGCGCGGTCAGCTCGGCGACCCGGGCGTCGATCACCGGCCAGATCGTCACCCAGACGTGGTTCATCTCCAGCTTCGCGCCGGCCGCGCCGCGCGCGGTCCGGGCCCGGCGGATGGCCTCCAGGCAGTTCGCGATCGCCCGCTCCACGTGCGGCAGCGAGGTGACCTGGCCCTCCTCGTCCCGGACGACGGCGAACTGGCGGACCTGGGCGAGCGCGACCAGCCGCTCGTCGGCCGCGTTGTCGCGGGCCACGCAGTGGTACAGCAGCACGTCCTCGGGGGCCTCGAGCCGGTTGATCCGGAAGTCGCGCAGCCGCCACAGGTTGAGCCGCCGGCCCACCATCGGGTGCACGCCGCGCACGTTGTCGTCCTCGAAGATCCCGTCCGGGCCGGTCCGGAAGGCGAAGTACGAGACCTGCCGGTCACCGCCCGGCGCCACCGCGACGGCCATCCGTCGTACCCCGTGCATGAGGGGTTCGACCAGCTCGCGGAGCCGGTCGGAGGCCTCCTGCTGGGACTCCGGCATCTCCGGCCAGGACAGGTACAGGTCGACGACCCGCTCGTGGCCGGCCGGCGCCTCGCCGACCGCGGCCGTCAGGTCGGTGGCCAGCGTGCCGGCCGGGTCGGTGAGCTCACCGACGGTGCCGACCGTGCTGACCAGGTGCCGGGGCCTGCCGTCGAGGGTGTACGCCGCGACGGTGAAGGCGCGGTCGTGCACGGTCGCGTTGCGGACGTCGTGCAGCTCGTACTCCAGGTAGTGCCGGCGGACCAGCACGTCGAGCATCGGCTCGACCGGCGCGACCCCGCGCTCCAGCCGCTCGGCCAGGAACCGGACCAGCCGCTCCGGGATCGCCGCCAGGGCCGCGACCCGCTCGGTGTAGTCGGGCGCGTCCGGGTGCGCGGCCAGCGCCGCCACCTCGTCCGCGACCCCGGCCAGCACCGCGGCGCGGTCCGCGTCCACCAGCGGCTGGTCGAACCACCGGAACCGGACGCTGCGGGCCAGGTCGCCGATCGCCGGGAAGCGCAGCTGGGTGGCCAGCACCAGGTGGTCGAGCAGCGCGTGCGCCTCGTCGTCCAGCGGCGCCTCCGGACGCGGCTCGGCGATCCAGCGCTGCAGCAGCGCGGTCGCCAGCAGCACGTCCGGCGTGGTGCGCTGCTGGGCCAGGAAGATCCGGAACACCGCGTCGGTGAGCTCGTCGGTGCGGTCCAGCTCGGCGACGCCGTAGTGCCCGAGCACCCGCGCCAGCCGCTCCCGGAAGCCGTCCGGCAGCCCGGCCCGGTCGGGGTCCAGGGTCTGCAGGTAGGTGTGGAAATGCTCCTTCGGGCTGTGCACCCGCAGCTCGGTGTTGAGCTCCTCGCCGGCCGGGCGGTTGCGGCTCAGCTCGGCGAAGTCGGCGAGCTGCCGCAGCACCGCGATCTCGGCCGGCACCGGGGACTCGCCGGCCGCGACCAGCTCGGCCCGCGCCTGCAGGTAGCCGGCCAGCGTGCGGCCCTCGTCGCTGGGGTCGATGTCGAAGCCGAGCAGCATGCCGCGCAGGTCGCTCAGGCCGCGGTCGGCCCGCTCGCGCGCCGACGGCTGCCCGTCGGGCTCCGGCAGGTCGAGCTCGACACCGCTGTCGGCCGGCTCGGCGGCCGCGGCCCCGTTCTGCCCGACCGGCTCCAGCCGGACCAGCGGGGCGCCGGTCTCGACCTGGCTGCCGGTCGACACCAGCAGCTCCTTCACGATCGCCCGGAACGGCGCGTTCAGCACCGTCTCCATCTTCATGCTCTCCAGCACCAGCACCGGCGCGGCCGCCTCGACCTCGGTGCCGGCCCGCACCGGGGTGGCGACCACCAGCGCCGGCGCGGGTGCGCGCAGCACGCCGCCCTCGTCGCGGCTCACCCGGTGCGTGACACCGTCGACCTCGACCAGGTGCACCGGGCCGTGCGTCGCGGTGACCAGCCGGAACCGGCGGCCCGCGATCGTCAGCCGCGCGTCGTACTCGTCGAGCCGCTCCAGCTCGGCGTCGACGTGCCGTAGCGCGGCGCCGCCGTTGGCGACCCCGACCCGGTACCGGTGCGGGCCGATCCGGGCCACGGTCACCTTGTACGGCGCCCCGCGCAGCTTCAGGTCGATCGCCCGGCCCACCTCGTGCTGAACCTGCGGCCGGCCGCCGCGCGCGGTCTCGAGCAGCCGCTGCCGCTCCAGTCCCTCGGCGTCCTGGTAGGCCTCGATCGCGGCCGCGACCAGCGCGACCCCGGAGTGCCGGTGGCTGACCAGCCGGCCCTCACCGCGGACCCGGTCGATCCACCCGGTGTCGGCCGACCCGTCGATGACCTCGGGCTGGTCGAGGAGGTCGAGCACGAAGCTCTTGTTCGTCGTACCGCCTTCGAGCACGACCGTGGTGTCGGCGACCGCGCGGCGCAGCCTGCCGAGCGCCTCGTCGCGGGTCCGGCCGTAGGCGATGATCTTGGCGATCATCGAGTCGAAGTCGGCCGGGATCGTGTCGCCCTCACCGACGCCGGTGTCGACCCGCACGCCAGGTCCGCCGGGCAGCCGCAGCCGGGCGATCCGGCCCGGCGCCGGCGCGAAGTCGCGGTCCGGGTCCTCCGCGTTCAGCCGGGCCTCCACCGCGTGCCCGGCCTCCTCCGGCGCGGCGCCTTCGAGCCGGCCGCCGGCGGCGACGTGCAGCTGCGCCTTGACCAGGTCGAACTCGGTGGTGACCTCGGTGATCGGGTGCTCGACCTGCAGCCGGGTGTTCACCTCGAGGAACGCGAACAGCTTCTCCCCCGGGTGGTACAGGAACTCCACGGTGCCCGCGCCCGCGTAGCCGACGGCCAGCGCCAGCCGCTCAGCGGACGCCTTGAGCTCGGCGGCCTGGTCCGGCGACAGCACCGGCGAGGCCGACTCCTCGATGATCTTCTGGTTGCGCCGCTGGACCGAGCAGTCGCGGACGCCGAGCGCCCAGGCGGTGCCCTGGCCGTCCGCGATCACCTGGACCTCGACGTGCCGGGCACCGGTGACCAGGCGCTCCAGGAACACCACGCCGCTGCCGAACGCGCGCGCCGCCTCGTCCTTCGTGCGCTGGTACGCCTCGGTCAGCTCGGCGTCGTTCGTGACCACCCGGATGCCGCGCCCACCGCCGCCGGCGGTCGCCTTCAGCATCAGCGGGTAGCCGATCCGCTCGCTCGCGGCCAGCGCCTCGTCCAGGGTCTCCACCGGACCGCGGCTCCACGGTGCGACCGGGACGCCGACCTCCTCGGCGATCAGCTTCGCGCCGATCTTGTCGCCGAGCTTGCGCATCGCCTCCGCGCCCGGACCGACGAACGTCACCTTCAGCCGCTCGCACAGCTCGGCGAACGCCGGGTCCTCCGCGACGAAGCCCCAGCCGACCCAGGCCGCGTCGGCGCCGGTCTCGGTCAGCGCCCGCTCCAGCACCGCGAGGTCGAGGTACGGCCGCGCGGACGCCGGCCCGAGCGGGTAGGCCAGGTCGGCCTCGCGCACGAACGTCGCGGTCCGCTCCGCGTCGGTATACAGCGCGACCGTCTCGCTCCGGCCCCCGGTCTCGGCGTTGAGCTCACGGACGGCGTTGATCAGCCGCATCGCGGCCTCTCCCCGGTTGACGATGGCAATGCGCTTGAACACCGGGCGGTCTCCTCAGGGTCGAGAGTACGACGACTACTTCGGCGACGGCGGCGGCGCGGGTGGTCCGTCGTACATCGCTGCACGGCCCAATCTCCCAGGCGATCACCCGTACCGTCGAGTCGGGTCCGGCCCGCGCGGCGCGCTACCGAGCGGTAGTCAGTCCGGCTGCGCGGCCAGGTGGTCGAGAACGGTGCGCGCGGTGCGGTCCAGCGCGCTGAGCTGCGCGGCGGACAGCAGGTCGATGAAGTGCCGTCGTACCGACGCCACGTGGTGCGGCGCGGCCTCCTCGATCGCCCGCAGGCCGATGCCGGTCAGGACGACGACGGCGCCGCGCGCGTCGTCCGAGCAGTCCTCCCGGGCGACCAGCCCGCGCTCCTCCATCCGGCTCAGGTGCCGCGACAGCCGGCTCTTCGACCACAGCATCCGGCTCGCCAGCTCCTGGACGCGCCACCGGCGCCCGCCCGGCTCGGACAGCGTCGAGAGGACGTCGTAGTCGGCCATCGACAGACCGGAGGCCGCCGCCAGGTCACGCGCGATCCGCGCATCCAGCAGCAGCCGCATCCGGCGATACCCGAGCCAGGCCGCCATCTCGGCCTCGTCCAGCCACCGAGGTTCGGTCACGATCCGCAGTCTAGAACGGATGTGGTTGACATGTAACCAAACCGCGTGACAGCGTGTTGGTTGTCATGTAAACCACTCTGTGCGCGGAGGCCGTCGATGCCACTGTTCGGACTCGCCGTCTCACCGTCGGCGGCGCCCGGCGCGGACCCGGTCGGTGACGCCCGGGCCGCCGAGGCGCTCGGCTACGACTTCGTGTCCACGTCCGACCACCCGTGCGGCAGCACCCCGTCGTACGAGGTGTGGACGATGCTGACCTGGATCGCGGCGGCGACCTCGCGGATCCGGGTCGCCACCCGGGTGCTCGGCATGCCGTACCGGCC
>DASXRB010001095.1:0-5524 GCA_036506875.1 Kribbellaceae bacterium
GGTGAACAGACAACGCGCCATGGGGTCGCTTGGTTACGCGTCAGACACTGCCCGTAACGTCAGAGCCGGGCGGAGCGCTCGCATCCGCCTCGGTCGCATCGAGGCGACCGCGGCGACGGCCGCCGCGGCAAGGGTGACCCACCGCGACAGCGCGGCCGCTCGTCGTACGTCGGCCACCTCCGGCCGCGGACCGTCGCCCAGGGTGCCGCGGTCCTCGACCGCGTCGCCGTACGAGTTCGTGCCGCCGAGCGTCACGCCGAGCGCGCCGGCGAAGGACGCCTCGACCGGTCCGGCGTTCGGGCTCGGGTGCTTGCCCGCGTCGCGGCGCCAGGCCCGCACAGCCTCGCGCGGCCTGCCGGAGACCACCGCCGTGAGTACTGCGCAGACCCGCGCCGGCAGGTAGTTCGCCACGTCGTCCAGTCGCGCCGACGCCCAGCCGAACCGCTCGTAGCGCGCGTTGCGGTACCCCACCATCGCGTCCAGTGTGTTGACCGCGCGGTACGCCACCAGGCCCGGCAGGCCGAACGCGCCGCCCCAGATCAGCGGCGCCACCACCGCGTCCGAGGTGTTCTCCGCCACCGACTCAACGGTCGCCCGGGCGAGCTCCTTGGTGTCCAGGTTCCTCGCGTCCCGGCTGCACAGGTGGCTCAGCC
Source organism: Kribbellaceae bacterium (assembly GCA_036506875.1). Lineage (GTDB taxonomy): Bacteria > Actinomycetota > Actinomycetes > Propionibacteriales > Kribbellaceae > DASRHY01. Next base: position 654 of record DASXRB010001095.1, read on the forward strand.
GCTCCCGGCCGCCGTCGACGTTGCCCGCCTGCAGCAGCCCCGCCATGACCTCGGCCTCGCGCTCCAGGCTCCGCCCGCCGAGCACCGCCCAGGTCGCCGCCGCCGTCACCACCGCCCGCGCGACCGGCCGGTTCCGCAGCGCTCGCTCCGCCAGCATCCCGCCCGCGGTCACACCCCCGACCAGCACCGCCGTGTACGACGCGCCCGCCGCCTTGCTGTCGTCGTACAGGCCCTGCTCCAGACGGCCGGCGACCCGCCCGAACCCGGCCACCGGATGCCCCCGCCGCGGATCCCCGAACACCCGGTCCGCCAGCACCCCCAGCACCAGCCCGAACGTCGTCGAGGTCGGTCGAATCCGCAGCACCCGCCCGATCCTGCCACCCCACCGGCGCAATTCGCCTGGTCAACCCGGCGAAGTGCGGGTCAACCCCGGTCATGACCCGGGCGAACCCTCCGTTCGCGACGTTGACCAGGCGAATTGTGGCCGTGAACGAGGAACGTCAGGATGGCCTGCCGGTGTCAATTCATGCCGGGCGGGTGTGCGAGGCTGGCCATATGGGGTTGAAGGAGCTGCTGGGCAGCGTCGAGGGGGCCGGGCGGTTCTCGGTGTGGCTGGGGCGGGCCGACGGGGAGGCGGTGTTCACACATGCGGCCGACGAGGTGCACTACTCGGCGAGCACGATGAAGCTGCCGGTCGGGATCGCGATGATGCGCAAGGTCGAGGCCGGCGTGCTCGGCCTCGACCAGCCGGTCGCCGTGCACGACGACTTCGCGTCGGCGCGGGCCGGTGCGCGGTTCGAGGTACGACGCGAGGAGGACGACGCGCCCGCGACCTGGGACCACCTCGGCGGTGAGGTCAGTCTCGGCTGGCTCGCGGCGGAGATGATCTGCAGGTCGAGCAACCTGGCGACGAACCTGGTCCTGGAGCTGGCCGGGATCGACGAGTCGAACGCCGCGCTGGCCGCCCGGGGCGCGAGTGCGGTGCGGCGCGGGATCGACGACGGGCCGGCGCGCGAGGCCGGGATCAGCAACGAGATGACCGCCGCCGACCTGGCCGCCGTACTCGTTGCCGTCGCCAACGACACCGCCGCGGCCCCGGAGTCGTGCGCTTACCTGCGCGACCTGCTCGCGGCCAACCAATGGAACGGCCAGATCCCCGCCGGCCTCCCGGACGGCGTCCGGGTCGAGCACAAGAACGGCTGGGACGACGGCATCCGGCACGACGGCGGCATCATCCGCCCCGCGGACGCGGACCCGTTCGTGCTCACCGTGCTGACCACCTCGGAGCTGCCCGACGAGGACGCGGAGCGGTTCATCGCCGACGTCGCCGCGGTCGCCTGGCAGCACCGGCACGACCTGGGCACCGTGTCATGACGACGATCGAGACGATCCGCTGCCACCAGGTCACCGCACCGCTGCACACCCCGTTCGTCACCGCGCTGCGCACCGCGACCACCGCGGAGTCGCTGCTCGTCGAGGTGGTCGACTCCGACGGCGCGAGCGGCTGGGGCGAGGCGCCGCAGGTCTGGCAGGTCACCGGCGAGTCGTTCGCGGGCGCGCGGGCCTGTGTCGAGGGACCGATCCGCGCCGCGATCACCGGCCGGGACTCCGCCGACCTGACCGAGACGCTGCGCTGGCTGGAGGCCGCGGTGGCGGCCAACCACGGCGCGAAGGCGGCCGTCGACGTCGCCCTGCACGACCTGGCCGCCCGGCGGCTCGGCCTCACCCTGCACGGCTACCTCGGCTCGGCCGCGACCGAGGTCCGCACCGACGTCACGGTGCCGAGCACGCAGCACGACGCCATGTGCGACGTCGCGGCACGCCGGGTGGCCGAGGGCTTCGACGTGCTCAAGCTGAAGGTCGGGACCGGCGACGCGATCACGGACGTCGCCCGGGTCGAGTCGGTGCGCCGCGCGGTCGGCCCGGACCCGGTCATCCGGCTGGACGCGAACCAGGGCTGGAGCCCGCGCACCGCGGTCCAGGTGATCCGCGGCCTCGAGGATGCCGGGTGTGCGGTCGAGCTGGTCGAGCAGCCGGTGCACGCCGCCGACCTCGCCGGCATGGCCTGGGTCCGCGACCGCGTCGGCACCCCGATCCTGGCCGACGAGTCGGTGTACGGCGTCCGCGACCTGGTCGAGGTGATCGGTCGCGGCGCCGCCGACCTGGTGAACGTCAAGCTCGCCAAGTGCGGCGGCCTCGGCACCGCCCGCACCCTGCTGGAGCTCGCCCGCGCGCACGGCCTCGGCACCGTGGTCGGCTCGATGATGGAGACCCACGTCGGCGTCGGCGCCGCGGCGGCGCTGGTGGCGGCGTACCCGACCAGCGCGGTCGCCGACCTCGACGCCGCCTGGTGGCTGGCCAGGCCGGTGACCGAGGGCGGCATCCGGTACGACGGGCCGGTGGTCAGGCTGCCGAGCGAGCCCGGCCTCGGCGTGACAGGGTTGACCGCATGAGCCTCGCCGCCGTCCGAGTGCCCGTCAGCACGCTGTGGACCTCCCCCGACGCCCCGCGCGACCTCGACGCACCCGCGGTCGCCGCGGACCCCGACCCCGCCGCCTGGCGCGACGCGCTGGACGACGAGGCCCGGCTCGGCCTGCACGGCCGCACGCTCAGCCAGCTGCTGCTCGGCGAACCCGTGCTGGTGCGGTCCGAGCGCGCCGGCTGGTCCGAGATCGTGGCCCCGTGGCAGCCGTCCTCGACCGACGAGACCGGCTACCCCGGCTGGCTGCCGTCCGCGCACCTCGGCGAGCTCCCGAGCGCGGCCACCGACCCGGTCGCCGTCACCGTCCCGCTCACCACCCTGTACGACGATTCCGCCGAGCCGGTCGCGCGGCTGTCCTTCGCCACCGTGCTCGCGGTCACCGAGACCTCCGGCGACCGGGTCCGGGTCGCGCTGCCGGACGGCGCGCACGGCTGGCTCGACACGGCGGCCGTCCGGCCGGTCGGTACACCGGGCACCGCCGCGGACCGGCTCCGCCTGGCCGCCCAGTTCCTCGGACTGCGGTACCTGTGGGGCGGCACCTCGTCGTACGGGCTGGACTGCTCAGGGCTCGTGCACACCGTCAGCCGGGTGCTCGGGATGCGCGTGCCGCGGGACGCGTCCGACCAGCAAGCGGAGCTGCCGGCCGTCGAGATCGGCGACGCCCGGCCGGGCGACCTGTACTTCTTCGCCCGGCCGGGCAACAAGGTGCACCACGTCGGCTTCGTGTCCGTGGCCGGGATGCTGCACGCGTCCGAGACCGGCCGGTACATCGACGACGGCCCGCTGCTGGACGGCGTCCGCGAGACCCTGGTGGCCGCCGCCCGCCTCTAGTTCGCGCCGGCGAGCGCGTCCTTGCGGGACCTGCGCAGGCTGGCGACCGTGGTGACGGCGAGCGTCACGATGATGAAGGCGAGCGACGCCCAGATCGGGATCTCCGGGGCCCACGAGACGGGCTCGCCGCCGTTGACGAACGGCAGCTCGTTCTCGTGCAGGGCGTGCAGCACCAGCTTGACGCCGATGAACGCGAGCACCACCGACAGCCCGACCGACAGGTAGATCAGCCGGCGCAGCATGTCGCCGAGCAGGAAGTACAGCTGCCGCAGGCCCATCAGCGCGAACACGTTCGCGGTCAGCACCAGGTACGGCTCCCGGGTCAGGCCGTAGATCGCCGGGATCGAGTCCAGCGCGAACAGCAGATCGGTGGTGCCGAGGGCAACGATCACGATGAACATCGGCGTGATCAGCCGCTTGCCGTTCCGCACGAGGGTGAGCTTGACGCCGTTGTACTCGTGGGTGGCCGGCAGGGCGCGCTTCGCCCAGCGGATGACGGCGTTCTCCTGGTAGTCCTCGTCGCTTTCCTCACCGTGCCGGGCCAGCTGGACCGCGGTGTAGATCAGGAACACGCCGAACAGGTAGAAGATCCACGAGAACGAGTTGATCGCCGCCGCGCCGAGCGCGATGAACAGACCGCGGAAGACCAGCGCCAGGATGATGCCGACCAGCAGCGCGGTCTGCTGGTACTTCCTGGGCACGCCGAACCTGCTCATGATGATCAGGAAGATGAACAGGTTGTCGACGCTGAGGCTGTACTCGGTCAGCCACCCGGCGAAGAACTCACCGGCGTACAGCCCGCCGGAGAAGAACCAGACACCGAGCCCGAAAAGCACCGCGAGCGAGACGTAGAACGCGATCGCGGCCGCGGACTCCTTGGTCGACGGCTCGTGCGGCCGCCGGCCGATGACGAAGACGTCGACGACGAGCACGGCGAGCGTGACGCCGAGCGTGATGTACCAGACATAGTCCTGAACGTGCACAAGGTCCTCCGGAGCGCAGGCGACAGTGAACTCCGGAGGTCTCTTCCGCCTGGCTCGTCAGATCTCAGCCCGGCCGGCGGCACCGGGCAACGGGCGAACCCATGACCGTGATGACGATACCGCCGCGAGGGAATACTCCCCTCCAACGCGCTCCATTCTCCGGGCTCGGGCCCCGTAGACCAAATCAGGCTCGTACGGCAGGGGACCGTCGCTGGAGCCGCGCTGGACGATTGCTGTACGACGAATCGCGAGACCTCGACCGTGCGTGATCACGCTGCCACACCGCGTGGTGGTTCCGCTGAGATCCAGCGTGACCTTCATCGCAGAAGGGTCCGCGCCGCGCCGTCAGCCCGCGGGCGGGCGCCGCGACTTCGGCAGCTTGGCGACGACGGCGTCGTACGACGCGTCGACCAGCTCGCGGACCTCGTCGTCCGCGACGTTCCCGTCGTACCGGACGGAGTTCCAGCCCGAGCGGCCGATGTACGCCATCACGGACACGTCGTCCGGGTGGGTCTTGATCAGCTCGTCGGCCTCCTCGCGGTTCGCCCCGCACTTGAGGCCGACCGAGCCGCCCG
>DASXRB010001096.1:0-2963 GCA_036506875.1 Kribbellaceae bacterium
TCGATCGGGCTCGCGTCGTACAAGTCGCTGAAGCACCACCACAACAGCCACACGATGATCCACTCCCGGTCGTTCATGGACCACAAGGCCTCGAAGATGCACGAGTCGGCCTGGCGGATGGGCGAGATCCTGACCCAGCACGTCAAGGTCTTCCAGATCGAGACCTCGCTGAACAACGACATCTTCGGCGGCCCGCTGGAGTTCCTGCAGAAGCGCGAGTGGGAGTGGTCGATCAAGGACCAGGCCTCGATGCTCGGCACCAAGCGCGCGCTCGCGGCCGCGCCGGCCAAGCTGCGGCACAAGATCTTCACCGACGTCCGGTCGAACTACGGCCTGACCGGGATCCACGCCGGCAAGATCGAGCCGGTGCACGACAAGACACTGGAGAACGTGCACCGCCAGCACCTGGTCGAGGTGCAGGGCCAGGCCGACGTCGGCGTCATCGGCGTGCCGTACCTCGGCCCCTACAACGTGAACTCGGTGATGAACCCGATCCTGGCCGCGTGCATGGGTCTCGGGTACCACTTCAACTCCTACCGAGGTGCGCCGATCGTCCGCAAGGACGGAGCGGTCATCCTCTACCACCCGGTGCCGTACGAGTTCAGCCAGCTGCACCACCCGTCGTACGTCGACTTCTTCGAGGAGGTGCTCGCCGAGTCGACCGACCCGGCGACCATCGAGCAGAAGTTCGAGAAGCAGTACGCCGAGGACCCGTGGTACATCCACCTGTACCGGACGTCCTACGCGTACCACGGCGTGCACCCGTTCTACATGTGGTACTGGATCAGCCACGCGCTGGACCACTGCGGCGACATCGTCTGGGTCGGCGCGAACCGCAAGACCGTCGAGCGGATGGGCTTCCGGTCCGCGTCCACGCTGGCCGATGCGCTCGAGATGGTCAGCCACAGCGTGGGGCGCTCGCCGTCGATCACGTATCTGCACAACCCGCCGCACCTCATCGCGGACGTGCGCTGATGCTGAGGTTCACGAAGGAGACGGTGCGCGACGTCCGCACGGTCGCGCGCGGGTGGCGCTGGGGGCGGCGGCCGCAGGTGCCGCGCAGTGCCGAGCCGTACGTGGTGCCGCGGGAGAAGGCGGTGTTCCCGACCGCGTGGGCGCGCACACCGCTCGCGGTCGCGGCCCGCGAGGTCCTGCTGCAGGGCGGGCTGAACGCCGTCATGCGGTACGAGATCTCGCCGTCGGTCAGCGGCCTGGACGCGCTCGGCAAGGTCGACGGTCCGTGCCTGATCGTGGCGAACCACTCGTCGCACCTGGACACCCCGCTGGTGCTGTGCACGCTGCCGGGCTCGTGGCGCCGCCGGACCGCGGTGGCCGCGGCGGCGGACTACTTCTTCGACACGTGGTGGCGGGCTACGGCCTCCTCGATCATGTTCAACACGTTCCCGATCGAGCGCCGCGGCGGGAAGCTCAGCTCCACGCCCGGCGACCTGCTCGCGGACGGCTGGAACGTGGTCGTCTTCCCGGAAGGCACGCGCTCGCCGGACGGCTGGATGGAGCGGTTCCGGATGGGCGCGGCCTATCTGGCGGTCGAGCACCAGGTGCCGGTGGTGCCGGTCGGGATTCGCGGTTCGTTCGCGGCGATGCCGCGCGGTCGCGGCTGGCCGGTGCCGGGGCGGCCGCGGGTGGGCGTTCGCTATGGCGAGCCGCTGCGGCCCGCCGAGGGCGAGAGCGCGCGCGAGTTCGCGCCGAAGATCGCCGCCGCGGTGGCCGCGCTGCTGGACGAGGAGAGCACGACCTGGTGGCAGGCCCGCAAGCGGGTCGCCGCCGGCGAGTCGCCGTCCCAGTCCGGCCCCGACGCCGCCCGCTGGCGCCGCGTCTGGGCCCAGACCGCCCCGGTCGAATCCCCCGACGCCAAGCGCCGCGCCTGGAAGTAGCGTGAGCGGCGTGAGTCTTGCTGTGCGGGTTATTCCGTGTCTCGACGTCGATGCGGGGCGGGTCGTGAAGGGCGTCAACTTCACCGACCTGCGGGACGCGGGGGACCCGGTGGAGATGGCGCAGGTGTACGACGCGGAGGGGGCCGACGAGCTCACCTTCCTCGACATCACCGCGTCGTCGGGTGAGCGGGAGACGACGTACGACGTGGTGCGGCGCACCGCGGAGCAGGTGTTCATTCCGTTGACCGTGGGTGGCGGCGTCCGCGAGGTCGCCGACGTGGACCGGTTGCTGCGCGCGGGCGCTGACAAGGTCGGGATCAACACCGGTGCGATCGCGCGGCCGGAGGTCATCGAGGAGATCGCGCACCGGTTCGGTAGCCAGGTGCTGGTGCTGTCGGTGGACGCGCGCCGGGCGCCGGACCAGCCGAGTGGCTTCGAGGTCACCACGCACGGCGGCCGTCGGTCAGCCGGGCTGGACGCGGTCGAGTGGGCCCGGCGCGGCGCCGAGCTGGGCGCGGGGGAGATCCTGCTCAACTCGATGGACGCGGACGGTACGAAGCAGGGCTTCGACCTGGAGCTGATCCGAGCCGTCCGTGCTGTGGTCGGCGTACCGCTGATCGCCAGCGGCGGCGCCGGCGCCCCTGAGCACTTCCCACCGGCCGTCGAGGCGGGCGCGGACGCGGTGCTCGCGGCCAGCGTCTTCCACTTCGGCGACCTGCGCATCGCCGACGTCAAGAAGGCCCTCCGCGACGCCGGCATCGAGGTCCGCTGAGCCCCGAACCCGGAGCGTCCCTCCAGGACGCCCACTCGTGTGGGCCGAGCGCGCCAGCGGCCTGTCTCGGTACGAGGCTGCTGATGTTGCACATCGATAGCGGTGTCGTACATCGATAGCGATGTGCAACTCGGGCAAGTCGGCCCGGACTCCGACGGGGTCTCGGCGTGCCCGAAATGCTCGGTGAACGACGACATCACGACCTGATGTGCCGCGCGCCGCGCCGCGCCGCGTCGTCGTACGCGCCCTCGTGCACAGCCAGCGCGTGACCGCCGGATCCGACGCCGGGAGGGCGA
>DASXRB010001097.1:0-2175 GCA_036506875.1 Kribbellaceae bacterium
GCGCCGGTGGGCTCGTCGGCGAAGATGATCCGCGGACGCGAGGCCAGGGCGCGGGCCGCGGCGACCCGCTGCTGCTGGCCACCGGACAGCTGGGTGGGACGGTGCGCGAGCCGCTCGCCGAGGCCGAGCTTCTCGACGATCGTCTGTACCCAGAAGTCGTCGGGCCTGCGGCCGGCGATGCGGATCGGGAGCACGATGTTCTCCGCGGCGCTCATCGTCGGCAACAGGTTGAACGACTGGAAGATGAAGCCGATCCGGTCCCGGCGCAGCAGCGTGAGCGCCTTGTCGTTCAGCTTGGTGATCAGGGTGTCCCCGACATACACCTCGCCCGACGACGGCCGGTCCAGGCCGGCGAGCATGTGCAGCAGGGTCGACTTGCCCGACCCCGACGGCCCCATGATGGCGGTGAACCGGCCGGCCTCGAGGTCGACGTCGACGTCCTCGAGCGCGGCCACGACGGCGTCGCCGGTGCCGTAGAACTTGCTGACGCCCTCGGCCCGGGCGGCCGTGGCCCGGACGGTGGTGGTCCGGACGGTGGTGGTGCTGGTGGTGACGGACATGTGATTTCTCCTGCGTGTGGTTTCAGCCCCCCGGTCGAGCGGCGTGTAACCAGCAAAGGCGTTCCCGCGGCTCGCCCCCATCGGGCTGGGCGCACGACCTCCGGGCGCTGGCCGCGGCTGATCTGCGGGCGATCGTGCGGCCAACCCCACCCCCAGGGGTTCGGGCAGCGACCTCCCGCGACGCCGCCGGCGGGCGCAGACTGCAAAGGTGACCAGGCTGTGGCGGCGACGGCGGCGATCCGGCCGCGAGCGGCTCGCCCGGCTGCTCGTGCTGAGCGGGCTCGCGGTGTTCGTGCTCGTGGTATACGTCGCCGTCGTGCTGGGCGGCGGCGTACTCATCGGCGAGACGTCGTCGCCGCACGTCGGGCTCTCGGTGCTCGCGACCGCGGTCGTCGCGCTGGGCTTCGAGCCGGTGCAGACGCGGCTCGAGAACGCGGTGTCGCGGCTGCTGCACGCCGGCCGGCCGTCGCCCTACGAGGTACTGAGCCGGTTCTCGCAGTCGTTGACCGGCAGGTACCCGAACGAGGAACTGCCGGCCCGGATGGCCAAGGTGCTGGCCGACGGCACCGGTGCGAAGGGCACCCAGGTGTGGCTCGCGGTCGATGAAACGCTGACGCTGGCGGCCACCTGGCCCCCCGACGCCCGGCCGGCCGAGGCGCCGCCTGGAGCCGCCGGCCTACCAGGCCGGCGGGAACTCCCGGTGCAGCAGGGCGGGGAACTGCTCGGCGTCCTCGCCGTACAGGAACGCGACGGTGTGCCGCTCACGCTCGTCGAGGAACGGCTGTTCGCCGGACTCGCGAACCAGGCCGGGCTGGTGCTGCGCGGTGCGAGGCTGCGTGCCGAGCTCGCGCAGCGGCTCGACGAGCTGTCCGCCCGGGCGGTCGAGCTGAGGGTGTCGCGGCAGCGCCTCGTCGACGCGCAGGACGCCGAGCGCAGACGGCTCGAACGCGACATCCACGACGGCGCCCAGCAGCACCTCGTGGCGCTCGCGGTGAACCTGCGGCTCGCGCACACGCTGGCAGCACGGTCGCCCGAGCGCGCCGACCGGCTGATCGCGGCGCAGCGCACCGCGGCCACCGCGACCATCCAGACGCTGATCAGCCTCTCGCGCGGCATCTACCCGGGCCGGCTGGCCGCCGACGGACTGGTGCCCGCGCTGCGCACGGCGATCGCCACGAGTCCGCTTCCGGTCGAGCTACACGGATCCGGCGTCGACCGGTACGCCGCCGACGTCGAGGCCGCGGCGTACTTCTGCGTGCTGGAGGCGCTGCAGAACTCCGCCAAGCACTCGGCCGCACGCACGGTCAGCGTCGACCTGCGGGAGGCGTCCGGCTTCCTGACGGTGACCGTCGAGGACGACGGATCCGGCTTCGATCCCGGTACGGCGGGTTCAGGCGCCGGCATGGCCAACATGCGCGACCGGGTCGAGTCGGTCGGCGGAACGCTGGAGGTCGTGACGACGCCCGGTCGCGGCACTGTCGTCGCGGCGCGGCTGCCGGCCGTCGGACCTGCCGGCCGGGCAGGCTGACATGTACGCCCGGGTGGCCTGGATCCTGACGGCGCTGACGGTGGTGCTGGCGGTGGCGGACGCCTGGGTGACCGGGGCGTACCGGCC
>DASXRB010001098.1:0-3037 GCA_036506875.1 Kribbellaceae bacterium
GATGGCTGGTACGACGACGCGCAGATCCTCGCACTCACGGTCTTCGTCGCGCTCCGGCTCGCCTTCGCGATCGTGGACGACGCGCTCGGCGCCCGGCCCGACCGCGAGCTGCTCGCGTCGGCTCCGGCATCGGTACGCGACGCCGTCACCTTCGGCAGGTCGGCCGCCGGTCATGCGTGAGTCATCGAACCGCGGCCGCCAGCGTGCCGGTGCGCGCCTGCTGGTAGGGACACCCCAGCTGGGCGAAGGTGATCGCGAACCGGACCAGCCGGTCGTGGTCGCGAGCCGCCAGCGCGTCCGCGCGTTCGACGATGGCCGTCGCGATCGGGTTGTCGCGAGCGGCGTACCGGCTGCGCGCGATGCGTCCGGCCGCGTCCGGGTGGCCGGCGAGGACGGCGGCCTCGGCCCACAAGGCCGCGTACCAGGGATGCCACAGGCTGCTCCCCCAGGTCCGCCACACGCCGGTGTCGTCGACGTCCGCGCTCAGGCGCTCGACAGCGGCGACCAGCTCGTCGCGGTGCAGCGCGAGCAGAGCGTCGAACACCGGCGCCCAGCCGGTGGCGCAGTCGGCGAGGCGTTCGGCGGGGATGCCGATGTCCACGGTGGTGCGCAGCCATGCGGAGCGCCGTTCCTCGTCGCCGAGCATGCCGTGCGCCATCGCCACGGCGTAAGCCGAGGCCCCGAGGTTCGGTGCGGCCGACCGGCCGGCCCGCTCCCAGGCGAGCCGGAACCGCTCCCCGTTGCGGACCACGTCGTCGAAGGCACCGGACAGCGCGTCGACGCGGAGCCGCCGGGCAACGGCGAGGTGGTTCTCGTCGCGGTAGAACGGAAGCCGCGCGAGCGCGTCGGCATGGTCGCGGGCACCGGCCAGGTCACCCGCGGCCAGATCGACGTCGGACGCGTACAGGTGGAAGTCGCCGCACTCGAAGCCGCTGGTCGCGCCGACCGGGAGGGCGCGGATCACCTCGGCGCGGTGGCGGACCACCCGGACTGCCCCGGGGATGTCGCGCAGAGCCAGCCGGACCGTGCACAGCAGGTCGAGGGCGGCGCTGTGCACGACGCCGTCGGCGGCACGTTCGGCCAGCTCGACGGCCCGGAGCGCGGGCCCGACCGCTCCGGCGTCCCGGGTGCCCTCGAGATAGGCCATCGCCAGTGCGACCGCCGCCTCGGTGCGCGCCGAGCCGTCGGACAGCGGCTGCGCCTCGGCCAGCAGCGCCGCCGCCTCCGCCGGCGAGTGCGGTTCCGACATGATCCCCGGCGCCCGGCAGATGTACATGGCCATCATGGCCAGGTCCCTGCTGGCGCCGGGCCGGTCGCCGATGGACGCGGCGAGGTCAGCCGCCGCCCGGAACAACAGCATCGCCTCGTTGCCCGCGAACCTGCTGGCGGCCGCGCCTGCGGCGAGCCGCAGCAGGCGCACCCGGTCGGCGTCGGCCGGGGTGAGCTCGGCGGCCTGCTCGTAGCGGCGCTGTGCCTCCATCGGCCGGCCGCGGAGGAACAACAACCCGGCGAGCTCGCCGGCCATCCCGGCCGCCTGCGCCCAGCACTGCTCGTCACAGGCGGCGCACAGCACGGCGGCCCGGATGTCGTCGACGACGCCGTCGAACCGCCCACACCAGGCGTCGTCGGGTTCGCCATCGCGCAGCGCGGCCATGACGGTACGGCACCACGCCTCGTGCCGGCCGCGCACGGCGTCCAGCTCCCCGGCGAGGCCGAGCTGCTCCGTCCCGTACTGGCGGATCGACTCCAGCGCGCGGTAGCGGGTCGGATCGCCGCGTTCGACGACGAGCAGGCTGTGGTCGGCCAGCCGGGCCAGTCCGTCGGCGACCGCCGCGCGGTCGCCGCCCGGCGCCGCGACGGCGCAGGCGGACTCGACGTCGAACCAGGACGCGAACACGGCCACCGCGCGCAGCAGCGCGCGATCCTCCGGCGCCAGCAGCTCGTAGCTCCAGGCGATGGTGTCGCGCAGCGACCGGTGGCGGTCGGTGGCCGGCGTGCCCGCGGTGAGGAACCTCAGCCGCTGCTCGAGAGCCGACTCCAGACCGTCCAGACCGAGCGACGAGTACCGGGCCGCGGCCAGCTCGATGGCCAGCGCCATCCCGTCCAGCGCCCGGCACAGCGCCGCGACACGCCCGGTGTCCGGTGGCGTCGTATCCCCGGTGGCGGCCGCGACCCGCGCCGTGAACAGGTCGACCGCGTCACCGCCGTCGTCGGTGACGAACAGCCCCGGTACGGCGTAGACCCACTCGTACGGGACGAGCAGCCGGGTCCGGCTCGTCGCCAGCACGGTGACGTCCGGGCAACCGGCGAGGATCCGCTCGACGCAGACCCGCACGCCCGGCAGCAGGTGCTCGCAGTTGTCGAGGACGAGCAGCGCGTCGCGTTCGGCGAGCGACGCGACCAGGGCGACCTCGACCGATACGCTGCGCTGCTCGGGTACGCCGACCGTCTCGGCCACCGCCGCGGTGACCATCTGCGGATCGGTGACGTGGACCAGGTCGACGAACCACACGCCGTCGCGGCGGGCGGTGGCGAGGTCGGCGGCGACGGTCAGCGCGAGCCGGGTCTTGCCGACGCCGCCCGGACCGGTCGCGGTGACCATCCGGTGCCCGGCCAGCGCCTCCGCGAGTGCCGCCCGTTCCGTCGTGCGGCCGACGAACGACGTGAGCGGTACCGGCAGCGGCTGGCGGCCCGGCGCGACGACGAGGCCGGGGACCGCCTCGGCATGCCGCGCGAGGCTGCGGCGGTCGGGCAGCTGCAGCTTGCGCAGCAGCGCGGACACGTGCGTCTCCACGGTGCGCGTCGAGATGTACAGCGCCTCAGCGATCTGGGCGTTCGTCAGGTGCCGGGCGATCAGCGCGAGGACCTCGGCCTCCCGCGCCGTCACCTGCGCGCCCTTCGCCACCCCCACCGTCGTCACGTCTCTCAGTGTCGTCCAGCACGTCCGTGCTCGGTACTGGTCACACAGATCAGTGCTCAGCACGGATGTGCGACCGGCCGAGTACGGCGAATCTCTACTCGGGCGAACGGATCGCCC
>DASXRB010001099.1:0-3753 GCA_036506875.1 Kribbellaceae bacterium
CTGCACCTGCGTAGCTAGAACCGCTGTGGGCTAGAAGTCCCCGAAGTCCCCGCCGAAGTCGTCCCCGCCGCCGAAGTCCCAGCCACCGCTGTCCCCGCCGCCGTCGAAACCGCCGTGGTCGAAGTCGCCCTGGTCGAACCCGGAGCCGTCCGATCCACCGTCGCCCGAGCCGCCGTCGTACCCGCTGTCGGCGTCCTGGCCGGCGTCGAAGCCCGCGTCGTGGCCGGAGGTGTAGTCACCGTAGTGCCCGCCGGAGAACATCCCGCCGAGCATGGTGCCGATGAACATCCCGGTCATCACGCCGCCGAGACCGCCGAACAGACCCTGCGCGTACGGCGCGTAGGCCGGGCCCGCCTGCCAGTACGGGACCCGCTGCGGACCGACCATCACCTTGCGCACGTCCGGGTCGGCGCCCGCCCGGACCCGCTCGGCGTCGGCCGCGCAGGCCGGCACGTCCCGCAGCGCGCCGCCCGGTGGCGCCCAGCGCACGTCCTCCACGGACGGCCCGTGCTGCGGGTTGAAGAAGCACATCGGCCGCCGCTGCGGCAGCGGCTCGCCGTTGACGCGGGCGCGCACGCAGGCCATCGCGTACCGCCCGTCGTCGAGGATCTCCATCACGTGCTTGATCTGCTCGGCCTGGGCCACCGCGCCGACCGCCTGCTTGGCGGACTCGTAGCAGTCCAGCGCGCGCTGGTAGTCCTGCCGGGCACCCTCGCCGAGGTCCTTGCCCGTCATGTCGAGGTCGAGCGCCTGCAGCTCCTCGCCGAACTTGGTGATGTCCTCGTCCGCGGTCCGCTTGACCGACTCCACCTCGGCGGCGGTCACCTGGTCGCGCTGACGGGTCTCGAGCTTGGTGCGCTGGTACGACCGGTAAGCCATCGCGGCGATCACCACGACGGCGAGCAACAGGATCCACTCCATGCTCCGAGCCTACGTGGCGGCCAAGGCCATCGCTGATACGTTCGTCCCCGAATCCCATGACTCCGAACCTGTGCCACCGCTTGCACAAGGACCGTGAAAGGCCACCAGGATGACCCGACCGGCCCGTAAGACAGCAACCAAGCTGGCCGCCCTGGCCGCCGTCGCCTCGGCGATCGCGGTACCGGCGACCCTGGCCGCCGTGCAGTCCGCCACCAGCCCGGCGACCGCGTCCCAGACGCCGGCGAAACCGCACCCGGTGCGCCCGCTGGTCTCCGAGCTGCGGATGACCGACGCGACCAAGGACGGCCCGGCCCGGCTCGGCGCGCGCGAGACCGCGGCGTTCGGCCTGGTCGGCATCACCTGGCGGCACCGCGCCGGGGCGGGCGTGCTCGCCCAGGTCCGGGTGCGCCACGCGACCGGCTGGACCGGCTGGCAGACGCTGCCGGCCGATGCCGACGCCCCGGACACCGCGAAGCGGGACGGCACCGAGCCGTTCTGGGCCGGCGCGTCGACGGGCGTCCAGGCGAGGGTCGCCAGCACCGACGGCGCCCCGGTCCGGGATGTCCGGCTGGCCCTGGTCGACGCCGGCGCCTCGTCCGCGGACGCTCCGGCCACCCTCGACGCCGCCGCTCTCGACGCCGCCACGACGAGTACGACGACGAAGCCGGCGCCGTACGCGCGTCCCGGGATCGTCAACCGCGCCGCCTGGGGTGCGGACGAGTCGCTGCGCACCTACAACGCGGACTGCGACGGGCGGCCGTCGTACGGGAGCACGGTCAAGGCCGCGTTCGTGCACCACACGGCGGGCAGCAACACCTACACCTCGGACCAGTCGGCGGCGATCGTGCGCGGCATCTACGCGTTCCATGTGAAGAGCCGCGGCTGGTGCGACATCGGCTACAACTTCCTCACCGACCGGTTCGGCCGGATCTTCGAGGGCCGGTACGGCGGCATCACGCTGCCGGTGCTCGGCGCGCACACCGGTGGGTACAACACCGACACGTTCGGCGTCGCGCTGATGGGGAACTTCATGACCGCGCAGCCGTCGTCGGCGATCATGGAGGCGACCGCGAAGGTGATCGCCTGGAAGTTGGACGGCAACTACCGCAACCCGAACGGCACCGTGGTGCTGAACGGCACCACGTTCAACGTGATCGCCGGGCACCGCGACACCAAGGCGACCGACTGCCCGGGCGACTACGTGTACGCCAAGCTGCCCGCGCTGCGGTCCCGGGTGTGGACCCTGATGGGCGGTTCGGTCAGCACCGAGATCTACGACCTCGCGAGCAACCTCGGCGGGTGGGCCGTGGTCGGTCAGCCGTTCTACCTGGAGCACCCGGTGGCCGAGGGCCGCGCGACCTGGTTCGGGGTGCGGGACATCTACTTCTCGACCGGCACCGGCGCGCACTCGGTGTACGGCGGCATCCGCACCCTGCACCGCCAGCTCGGCAACGCCACCGGCATCCTCGGCTGGCCCAGCACGGAGCTGCAGGACGCCCGGGTCAGCGGGGCCCGGGTGCAGGAGTTCCGCAAGAGCGGCGTCCGCCGGGCGGCCTACTGGAGCCAGGCGACCGGCGCGCACGAGGTCGTCGACGCGATCTTCGCCACGTACGTCGCGATGAACGCGGAGCTGTCCACGCTCGGCCTGCCGATCACCGGCCAGCTCGGCACCCACGTCACCGGCGGCCGGGTCAACGTGTTCCAGGGCGGCCGGATCTACTACGGCCCGACCACCGGGACGCACCCCATCCTGGGCGCGATCAACGCCAAGTACATCGAGTCCGGTGTGTACCTCAAGCTCGGCCTGCCGACGACCGATGAGTACGTCGTGACCGGCGGCCTCGCCCAGGACTTCCAGGGCGGCAAGATCACCTGGGACTCCGCGACCGGCCGGACCACCGTCGTCTACAACTGACCGCGGTACGCGGTAACCGGGCTGGCCAAACCTGTCACACCGAGGTGATACTTCGTAACTGTGATCACACATGTCACGTGAGTCACACAGGTAACAGGGAGAGGTATGACGGGGTTCCAGCGGCCGGTGGCGTCGGCCGGGGCGATCACGCTGATGGCGACGGGGCTGCTCGCGCTCAGCCCGCTCACCGCTTCGGCGGAGACGTACTGGGTCGAACCGGCCGGCAACCTGACGGTCCACGGCCGCGGCTTCGGCCACGGCCGCGGCATGTCCCAGTACGGCGCCCAGGGCGCGGCCCTGGCCGGCAAGACGTCGTCGTACATCCTGGACTTCTACTACCCGGGCACCACGAGTGCGACGGTCCCGGCGACAACCACGATCCGCGTGCGCATCACGGCCGACACCACGCCGTACGTCGCCGTCCTGCCGGCCACCGGCCTCAAGGCCCGGATCGCGGGAACCGAGAACGCGCGGACGTTGCCGGTGGCAACCAGCATCACGCAGTGGGCGATCCGCCCGTACGGCGAGCACGCCACCCAGGTCTACTACTACTCGACGACGTCCAAGTCCTGGACGCTGTGGTGGACGGTGGACGGGATGACCGAGTTCACCGGCGCGGCGGTGACGAAGCTGGTGCTGCCCGACGGCAGCGCGGTGCCGTACCGCGGCACGCTGCGCGCGGCCGATCGCGACGGTACCGACCTCGACACGCTCAACGTGCTGTCGGTCGACTACTACCTGCGCGGCGTCGTACCGAAGGAGGCGCTGACGAGCTGGAAGCCGGCCGCGCTGCAGGCGCAGGCCGTGGCGGCCCGGACGTACGCGATCTCGCGGCGGAACGCGGCGATCAAGGCCGGGCGGGACTACGACCTGTGCGACACCCAGCAGTGCCAGGTGTACGGCGGCTACGCGGCCGA
>DASXRB010001100.1:0-2591 GCA_036506875.1 Kribbellaceae bacterium
CTGCCGCGGGCCGCGGTGAGCATCGACGTCGCGGTCGGCGTCGCGGTGCTGCTCGTGTCGCCGTTGTTCCAGCCGGCCGGCGCGGCAGCGTCGTGGACCGACTGGCCGCTCGCGGTGACGTTCCTTGCCGCAGCGGAGGCCGCGGCCTGCCTTCGGCCGATCGCCGCACTGGGTGCGACGCTCGGCCTCATGGCCGCAGCCGCCTCGTGGACGGTAGCCAGTGCCCGACCTGACGTCCACCACATGGTCTACATCAGCTTCGTGCCGTACAGCGGCTTCGCGGCGGTGAGCTTCGCCTTCATGTACTACCTCAGGCGGCTAGCCGGTCTGGCCGACGAACGGGCCGAGACCATCCGCATGCTGGAGGAGGAGCGAACGCGCCGCGTTCTGCACACCCCCTACCGCCTGCTGAACGACCTGGCCCGCATGCTCCGCGACCAGGCGGTCCGGGAGGGGAACCGGCCGGAGCGTCAGGCACCGCTGGCCGAAGCTGTCGCCTCGGTCCGCGAAATCGAATCCATTGTCCGCGGCACCGAGCCAGCCTCCAGCAACCTCGCCGCCGACCTACGGCGGTTGCAGGACCAGTTCGTCGACCTTCCGCTGATCATGAACGTGGACGACGCCAACCACGATCTGCCCCCGCAGGCCGTCTACCGGATCCGTGAACCGGTTCGATCAGCCCTGCAGAACGTCAGGCTGCACGCCGAGGCCGGTGAGGTCGTCGTCTTCGCCACGAGCGATGCGACCTCCTGGACCAATGCCACTTAGGCTAAGTTGATCATGCTGCGGTGTCGGTCAGGACGGGGTTCGCGAGCCTGATCGTGGCTGGCCGGTCATGGGGGATGCCTGTGTCGTCTGGTCTTTTGACCCGGTAGGAGTTGTGGCGGGCGCGCTTGACGACGCGCGGGTAGGAGCGGTGCCGGCGTCGGGGGTTGAGATTGCGCTGGCGGGTGATGTCGGCCATCACCGCCGCCAGTGATCGTTTCTGCTGCTCAGGGGGGAAAGGCCGCTGGGTCGGAGACCCGGCGGCGGACGACGCGCACGGTGCGTTTGAACTTGACGCGGTCGGGGTCGATGTCAGCTTCGGTCGCGGCTCGGCAGATCAGGGCGCTGATCGCGTGGTGGGTCAGCAGGTAGCCGTAGATCTCCTGGCGGACCATGTCCGGGCTCTGCGATCGCAGCACCCGTCCTGGGCCGCGCAGGTAGGTCTTGAGCTGCTTGTTGCCGGTCTCGTGCTCCCACCGCTGGTGATAGGCCCTGGCCAGGGCTTGGGCCGGTGCTGCTGCCGGGTCGGCGATGGTGGTAATCAGGCAGATCAGCTCGTCGGCGCCGTCGCGGTCGGGCACGGTGTACTCGACCGCTCGGACGTAGCGGGCCTGCGCCGGGTCCAGGTCCTCGCCGCCGCGGGCGGCGTCGAGCAGCGCCAGCCGGGCTTTCCCGCGGATCTTGGGGTCGACCAGCACCGACCGGTAGGACCCGTCGGGCAGCATCGCCAGCACCGGCAGCGTGAGATCGGCCTTGACCCGCCACAGCAGCGCCGCGCCGCAGTCCGCGGCCACACACCAGTCCGCCCAGTTGTAGAAGTTCCGGTCGGCGATCAGCAGCCAGTCGGCCTCCAGCCGTCGGTAGAGCCGGCGGGCCAGCGACTGCTCCCCGGCGCCCTTACCCGCGACCGGGCCCATTTCGGCGTCCACCACGGCGTGGGAGGCGCACTCGCTGACCGACACCACCCGCACCTTCGGGAACGCCGACCGATCCTCCGCCGCCCCGGCATAGCCGAACACCGCGGCGTTCTGCTTCGTGGCCGGAGCGTCCCACTCGAACCCGTCGATCGCCATCAACCGCCAGTTCCCCAGGAACGCCCCACGGGTCAGCTGGTCGGCGACCGGGACCGCCACCGCGGCGAACAGCTCCCGCACCGGCTCGTATCCCAGCCGCTGCCGGGCCTGGGTGATCCCGCCCGAGGTCGGCGCCGCCCACTCGCTGTCCCAGCATCCCCACCAGGCCAGCGTCTCGGTCAGCCGGACGGCGACCTCCTCATAGTCGTCATCGGCGAACAGCGCCAGTGCCATCGCGAAATACACCATGACGTGAGGCGGGAGCCTGCCATCGGACCGCTTCGCCTGCCTGCCCGCTCCGGCGACGGCTTCATCAACCGCATCCCGCGAGACCGAGGAGGTCAGCACCCCGAGCGAGATGTGGCCCGTCAGCCGGCCGCCGGCAGCCACCTCAGCATTCTGCGCCACAGGGACGTGATCATCACCGTCAGCAGGCAGACCGCCACGAACGACACGCCCGCATCCAAGATCAACTTAGGCTAAGTGGCATTGGTTCCAGGGCCGCCAGGGGGTCAGTTCAGGCATCGCCGACATGAGACCTGTGGATGAGCGGGCGGGCCGCAGATTTCCCCTGCCGAGAGTGCGGTAAGGAGGCCAACCCCTTCCAGTGCCAGGGCGAGGACTACCTGCGATACAACCACGACAAGGACCAATGCGAGTGGCCTTCAGACACGGAGTGCGTGACTGACGAGGACTCGTGGGTGGTGCGCTGATCGCTGAACTCAGCGGACGGCACGAGCGCGACTCCGTCAA
>DASXRB010001101.1:0-11091 GCA_036506875.1 Kribbellaceae bacterium
GTTGTCCACAGGGACCACAAGATGCGACGAATGAACGCCCTGAAAAGAGGGGTCAGACGTTGAAGCCGAGGGCACGGAGCTGCTCGCGGCCCTCGTCGGTGATCTTCTCCGGGCCCCACGGCGGCATCCAGACCCAGTTGATCCGGAAGTCGTTGACCAGGCCGTCCAGCGAGGTCCGGGTCTGGTCCTCGATCACGTCCGTGAGCGGGCACGCCGCCGACGTCAGCGTCATGTCGATGACCGCGGTCTCGTCGGCGTCCAGGGTGACGCCGTACACCAGGCCGAGGTCGACGACGTTGATGCCGAGCTCGGGGTCGACGACGTCCTTCAGCGCCTCGGTCACGTCCTCGACCGACGCGGGCGTCGTCGTGGCGTCGAGGTCCACGTCGGGGAGCTCGATCCTGTCGGTTCCGGTCGTGGTCTCAGCCATTACTCTTCACTCCGTTAGTCGATGCCAGCGCCTGGGCGGTCGCGTCCCGCCAGGCCGACCAGCCCAGCAGCGCGCACTTCACCCGCGCCGGGAACTGCGCGACACCCGCGAAGGCGACGCCATCCTCCAGCACCTCTTCGTCAGGTTCCACTGTGCCACGCCCCTGCATGAGCTCCAGGAACGTCTCGTACGTCGCCATGCCTTCGGCGACCGGCTTGCCGATCACCAGGTCGGTCATCACCGAGGTCGCCGCCTGGCTGATCGAGCAGCCGGCGCTCTGGTGCGTCACCCCGGTCACCACGTCGCCGTCCAGCGACACCCGCAGCGTCACCTCGTCACCGCAGGACGGGTTCACGTGGTGCACCTCGACGTCGTACTGCTCCGCCAGCCCGGCGTGGTGCGGGTTGCGGTAGTGGTCGAGGATGATCTCCTTGTAGAGCGCGTCGAGCTGCATCAGCTCACCTTACTGATCCGCATTTCAAGAGACTCTCTTGAAGTAGGACCGGACGAAACCAAGCCCGTCGATGAGCGCGTCGATCTCCCCCGGCGTGGTGTACAGGTAGAACGAGGCCCGGGTCGACGCCTGCACGCCGAACCGCTCGTGCACCGGCCGCGCGCAGTGGTGCCCGGCGCGCACCGCCACTCCCCTGGTGTCCAGCACCGTGGCGATGTCGTGCGGGTGCACCCCGTCCAGCTCGAAGCTGATCGCGCCGCCGCGGTCCACGGCCTCGGTGGGCCCCAGGATCGTCAGCCCCGGCACGGTCTTGAGCCCCTCCAGCGCGTACGACGTGATGGCGTGCTCGTGTGCCGCGATCTTGTCCATGCCGATCCCGGTCAGGTACGACGCGGCCGCGCCGAGCCCGACCGCCTGCGCGATCGGCGGCGTACCGGCCTCGAACCGCGCCGGCGGCGGAGCGTACGTCGAGCCGGTCATCCGGACCACCTCGATCATCTCGCCGCCACCGAGGAACGGCGGCAGCCCGGCGAGCAGGTCGTACCGGCCCCACAGCACGCCGATCCCGGTCGGGCCGACCATCTTGTGCCCGGTGAACGCGACCAGGTCGGCACCCAGGGTGGACAGGTCCACCGGGAGCTGCGGCACCGCCTGGGAGCCGTCGACGACCACGGTCGCGCCGACCGCGTGCGCCATCGCGGCGACCTCGCCGACCGGGTTGATGGTGCCGAGCGCGTTCGACACGTAGGTCAGCGCGACCACCTTGGTGCGCTCGTTGATCAGCTCCCCGGCGTTCGACAGGTCCAGCCGGCCCTCGTCGGTGACGCCGAACCAGCGCAGGGTCGCGCCGGTCCTCTCGCAGGCCAGCTGCCACGGCACGATGTTGGAGTGGTGCTCCATCTCGGTGATCACCACCTCGTCACCCGGCTTCAGCCGGCTGCCGAGGGTGTGCGCGGCGAGGTTGAGCGCCTCGGACGCGTTCTTGGTGAACACGATCTCCTCGCGCCGCGAGGCGCCGACGAATGCCGCGATCGTGTCCCGCGCGTCCTCGTACGCCGCGGTGGCCTCGGCACCGAGCTGGTGCATGGCACGGGCCACGTTGGCGTTGTGCTCGGCGTAGTGGCGTCGTACCGCCTCGATCACCTGGTGCGGCTTCTGCGACGAGTTGGCCGAGTCCAGGTAGACCAGCGGGTGGCCGCCGGCCAGCTCGCGGGACAGGATCGGGAAGTCCGCCCGGACCGATTGCAGGTCCAGCGGACTGCCGAAGACCGGGCGCGTGGTCATGCCGGCGCCTTCACGAACCGCTCGTAGCCGTTGGCCTCGAGCTCCTCGGCGAGCTCCGGCCCGCCCTCCTCGGCGATCTTGCCGTCGACGAAGACGTGCACGAAGTCCGGCTTGATGTAGCGCAGGATCCGCGTGTAGTGGGTGATCAGCAGCACACCCTTGTCGCCCTTCTCGGCGAACCGGTTCACGCCGGTGGACACGACTTTCAGCGCGTCGATGTCGAGGCCGGAGTCGGTCTCGTCGAGGACCGCGATCTTCGGGTCGAGCAGCTCGAGCTGGACGATCTCGTGGCGCTTCTTCTCACCACCGGAGAAGCCCTCGTTGACGTTCCGCTGGCTGAAGTCGGCCTCCATGTCGAGGTCGGACAGCGCTTTGTTGACGTCCTTCACCCAGGTCCGCAGCTTCGGCGCCTCGCCGTCGATCGCGGTCTTCGCGGTGCGCAGGAAGTTCGCCACCGACACCCCCGGCACCTCGACCGGGTACTGCATCGCCAGGAACAGCCCGGCGCGGGCGCGCTCGTCGACCTTCATGGCGAGGACGTCCTCTCCGTCCAGCGTCACGGAGCCGGAGGTGACCTTGTACTTCGGGTGGCCCGCGATCGAGTACGCCAGCGTGGACTTGCCGGAGCCGTTCGGGCCCATGATCGCGTGCGTCTGACCACCGGAGATGGTCAGGTCGACGCCCCGGAGGATCTCCTTCGGGCCGTTCTCGGTGTCGACGCTGACGTGCAGGTCGCGGATCTCGAGTGTCGCCATGGTGGTTCTTCTGTCTCCGTTGATCTTCAGGGGTTCAGGGGGTTCTTGACGTCGACGTATATGTCGTCACCCGCGGCGCCTGCTTGGAGGCGGACCGGATAGACGGGCACCGGTTCGTACGCCGGCAGCCCGGTCGGCTCGCCGGTGCGCAGGTCGAACCGCGAGCCGTGCAGCCAGCACTCGATCTCGCAGCCGCCGACCTCCCCCTCGGACAGGGCGATCTGCGCGTGCGAGCACTCGTCCCGCACCGCGAAGAACCGCCCCTCGCTCTTCACGACCGCGACCTCCACGCCGGCGACCTCGACCGCGACGACACCCTCGTCCGGTACGTCGGCCACCGCGCACGCGCGCTCGAACGTGTCAGCCACGTGCGGCCTCCGACGATGCCGCCGCCGGTGCCTCCGCGGCGACGACCGGCAGCCCGGCGGTGCGGGCCAGCTTGCCCTCGATCTCGGCGAGCAGCCGCTCGGCCACGTCGGCGACGCCGATCCTGCCGATCACGTCGTTGAAGAAGCCGGACACCACCAGCCGCCGCGCCTCGTCCTCGCGGATGCCGCGCGCCTGCAGGTAGAACATCTGCTCGTCGTCGAACCGGCCGGTCGCCGACGCGTGCCCCGCGCCCAGGATCTCGCCGGTCTCGATCTCCAGGTTCGGCACCGAGTCGGCCCGGGCCCCGTCGCTGAGCACCAGGTTCCGGTTCAGCTCGAACGTGTCGGTGCCCTCGGCCGCGGCCCGGATCAGCACGTCGCCGATCCACACCGTGTGCGCCTGGTCGCCGGCCAGGGCGCCCTTGTAGGTCACGTGGCTCTTGCAGTGCGGCGCCTCGTGGTCGACGAAGCTGCGGTGCTCGTGGTGCTGGCCGGGCTCGGCGAAGTACACCCCGAGCAGCTCGGCGTCGCCGCCCGGTCCGTCGTACCGGACGTTCGTCGACAGCCGCACCAGCCCGCCGCCGAGCGTGACGGCGACGTGGTTGAGGCGCGCGTCGCGGCCGACGACGGCGTCGTGCTGGCCGACGTACGTCGAGGCCTCGCCACCGGCCTGGATGCTGACCACTCGCAGGTCGGCGCCTTCACCGACGACGATCTCGGTGTTCGCGCCCAGCTCGCCGGTGCCGGTGTGGTCGATCACGACCACCGCGCGGCTGTGCCGGCCGGCCTCGACGATGACGTGCCCGAAACCGCGCTCGCCGAGTGACGTGACGTCGATCCGGACCGCCTCGGTCAGCCTGGCCTCGGCCGGGATCCGCACCGCGACCGCCTTCTCGGCGTGCGCCCACGCGACCGCGGCGACCCGGTCCTGCGGCTTGCCGGCCTTCACCGCGTCGGCGGCGACGGTCTCCACGGTCACGCCTTCAGGGGCGCGGACGTCGATCCTCGGCGCCCGGGTGCCCGGCTCGTCGGCGAACAGCCCCTTGAGCTTCTTGACCGGAGTGAACCGCCACTCCTCCTCGCGCCCGTTCGGCACCGCGAAGTCGGCGACGTCGTACGACGAAGGCCGCTCGGAGCGGGTCTGGATCGGCACCACCCCGTGCGAGTGCGCCTGGTTGCCGGGGGCAACCAGTGTGTCCTGCGCCGCCATCAGCCGACCGCTCCTTCCATCTGCAGCTCGATCAGCCGGTTCAGCTCGAGCGCGTACTCCATCGGCAGCTCCCGCGCGATCGGCTCGATGAAGCCGCGCACGATCATCGCCATCGCCTCGTCCTCGGTCATCCCCCGGCTCATCAGGTAGAAGAGCTGGTCGTCGCTGACCTTCGACACCGTGGCCTCGTGGCCCATCGCCACGTCGTCCTCACGGATGTCGTTGTACGGGTACGTGTCGGAGCGGCTGATCGTGTCGACCAGCAGCGCGTCACAACGGACGGTGGACTTGCTGTGGTGGGAACCCTCGGCGACCTGCACCAGACCCCGGTACGACGTCCGGCCGCCGCCGCGCGCGACCGACTTGGACACGATCGAGCTCGACGTGTACGGCGCGTTGTGCACCATCTTCGAGCCGGCGTCCTGGTGCTGGCCCTCGCCCGCGAACGCGACCGACAGGGTCTCGCCCTTGGCGTGCTCGCCCATCAGGTAGACCGCCGGGTACTTCATCGTCACCTTGGAGCCGATGTTGCCGTCGATCCACTCCATGGTCGCGCCGGCCTCACAGGTGGCCCGCTTCGTCACCAGGTTGTAGACGTTGTTCGACCAGTTCTGGATCGTCGTGTAGCGGCAGCGCGCGCCCTTCTTCACGATGATCTCGACCACCGCGGAGTGCAGCGAGTCCGACGAGTAGATCGGCGCGGTGCAGCCTTCGACGTAGTGCACGTAGGCGTCCTCGTCGACGATGATCAGCGTCCGCTCGAACTGGCCCATGTTCTCGGTGTTGATCCGGAAGTAGGCCTGCAGCGGGATCTCCACGTGCACGCCCTTCGGCACGTAGATGAACGACCCGCCGGACCAGACCGCGGTGTTGAGCGACGCGAACTTGTTGTCGCCGACCGGGATGACGGAGCCGAAGTACTCCTTGAAGATCTCCGGGTGCTCCTTCAGGCCGGTGTCGGTGTCGAGGAAGATGACGCCCTGCTCCTCGAGGTCCTCACGGATCTTGTGGTACACGACCTCGGACTCGTACTGCGCCGCGACACCGGCGACCAGCCGCTGCTTCTCCGCCTCCGGGATGCCCAGCCTGTCGTAGGTGTTCTTGATGTCCTCGGGCAGCTCGTCCCAGGTCGCCGCCTGCTTCTCCGTGGAGCGCACGAAGTACTTGATGTTGTCGAAGTCGATGTCGCTCAGGTCCGCGCCCCAGGACGGCATCGGCTTGCGGTCGAAGAGCTTCAGGCCCTTCAGCCGCAGGTCGAGCATCCACTCCGGCTCGTTCTTGAGGCCGGAGATGTTGCGGACCACGGCCTCGTTGAGCCCGCGCTGCGCAACGGCACCGGCGGCGTCGCTGTCGGCCCAGCCGAACTTGTAGCTGCCGAGGCCTTCCAGCTCCGGATGAGCGGTTTGCGTCATCGTACGTTCCTCGCATCGTTGCTGCGTCGGTTATCGGGGGGCGAACCGGGCTTGCCGTCACGCGGCGGGCCCGGGATGTGCGTGGTGCAGACACCGTCGCCGTGGGCGATGGTGGCGAGTCGCTGGACGTGCTTGCCGAGCAGCCGGGCGAAGACCTCGGTCTCGGCCTCGCACAGCTGCGGGAACTGCGTGGCCACGTGCGCGACCGGGCAGTGGTGCTGGCACAGCTGCGCGCCGGCGGCCGCGTCCATCGTCGAGGCCGCGTAGCCGTCGGTGGTGAGCGCCTGGGCCAGCACCTCGGGCTTGCGCTCGGCCGGTGCGGCGGCGACCAGGGCGCGGTAGCGCTCCTCCAGGTCGGCGACCCGGCGGCGGGCGAAGGCCGCGACGGCCTCCTCGCCCCCGGACTCGGCGATGAACCGGAGCGCGGTCACGGCCAGGTCGTCGTACGCCTGGTAGAACGCGTCCCGGCCGCTGTCGGTGAGCGCGAAGACCTTGGCCGGGCGGCCGCGGCCGCGGGGTCCGTAGACCCGCTCCTCACGGGACTCGACCAGGCCGTCGGCGAGCAGGTGGTCCAGGTGGCGTCGTACCGCCGCCGGCGTCAGGTCGAGGCGCTCGGCGAGCGCGGCGGCGCTGGACGGCCCGTTGGTCAGGATCGACCGGGCGACCCGGTCACGCGTCGACTCGTCGCGCGAGACCGGGGCGCGCTCAGGCACCCTGTGGTCTGGCTCACGAGTTTTCACAACGTCAGTGTCGCGTAATTCGGCCGGCGCTTCAAATAAGGGCATCCTTACCACTGAGCGCGCCGCAGGTGGGGCGTGAGCGACGTCACGCGGGGTCGTTTCCTACACTGCCGGACGTGGCCGTTGCCGTGGAGATCGATCAGCTCGTCGTACGTTACGGCGCGAAGCGTGCCGTGGACGGGTTGAGCCTCACCATCGACACCGGCACGGTCACGTCGGTGCTGGGTCCGAACGGCGCCGGCAAAACCACCACCGTAGAGACGTGTGAGGGGTACCGGCGTCCGAATTCCGGACAGGTCCGGGTGCTCGGCATGGACCCCCGCGCGGACCACAGCCGGCTGATGCCCCGGATCGGCGTGATGCTGCAGGAGGGCGGAGCGTGGTCGGGCGTGCGCGCCGTCGAAATGCTCCGGTACGTCGCCCGCCTGCACGCGCATCCGCTCGACATCGGGCTGCTGGTGGACCGGCTCGATCTCGGCTCGTGCGGGAAGACGCCGTACCGCCGGCTGTCCGGCGGGCAGAAGCAGCGGCTGTCGTTCGCGCTGGCGATCGTCGGCCGGCCCGAGGTCGCGTTCCTGGACGAGCCGACCACCGGACTCGACCCGCACGGCCGCCGGGAGATCTGGCAGCTGGTCCGCGACCTGCGCGACGACGGCGTCACCGTGGTCCTCACCACGCACGCGATGGACGAGGCCGAGCAACTGTCCGACATGATCCACATGATCTCCGCGGGTCGCCTGGTCGTGTCCGGCTCGCCGGCCGCGCTGACCAAGGACGGCACCGACAAGCTCGAGGACGTCTTCCTGCGGATCACCGCACCGACCCGACGCCGGGAGGGCAAGTGAGCACCACCGAGCTGTCGCCCCGGCCCGGCTCCGCGCCGTCGCTGACCAAGGTGCTGGCGCACGCGTCGATGGAGCTGCGGCTGCTGCTCCGCAACGGCGAGCAGCTGCTGCTCGCGCTGGTCATCCCGCTCGGCCTGCTGCTCCTGCTCGGCGCGACGCCCATGGGCGACCGGCTGCCAATCGGCGAGTTCACGGTCGCGGTCCGGCGGATCGACCTGGTGGTGCCGCGGGTGCTGTCGCTCGCGGTGCTGTCCTCGTCGTTCACCTCGCTGGCGATCGCGACCGGGTTCGAGCGGCGGTACGGCGTGATCAAGCGGCTCGGCGCGTCCCCGCTGTCGCGGACCGGGCTGATGGCCGGCAAGGTCAGCGCGGTGCTGGTGGTCCAGCTCGGACAGTTCGCGGTGCTCATCGCGACGGCGTACGCGCTCGGCTGGCACCCGCACCCCGGCGCCGCCACCGTCATCGGCGTCGTCGCGACGGTCGTCACCGGGACGGCGGCGTTCGCCTCGCTCGGCCTGCTGATGGCCGGCACGCTGCGCGCCGAGGCGACCCTGGCCGCGGCGAACCTGCTGTACCTCCTGCTGCTCGTCGGCGGTGCCGTGCTGACCCCGGTCAGTGAGTACCCGCAGGCCATGCAGTCGTTCGTCAAGCTCGTCCCGACCGCCGCGCTGTCCAGCTCGATGGCGACCGCCACGGTGGACGGCATGATGCCCTGGGCCGGCGCCACCGCCCTCGCACTCTGGGCCGGCGTCCTCGGCTACCTCACCTCCCGTACCTTCCGGTGGGACTGATGACCTCCTCACAAACCTCAGGTACCTCGCCAGACTCCGGAACCCCCGTCGGCTCGGACCCGGCGACCGGTTCGACCATCATCAGCTCGACGCTCGCGGCTGGGCCGGTGCGCGGTATCTGGCGGTTCGTTCGCCAGCCCTCGCTGGACCTCGTACGACGCTGGGGCTGGGCGTCGGTCATCGCGAACCTGGTGATCGTCGGTACCGGCGGCCTTGTCCGGCTGACCGACTCCGGCCTCGGCTGCCCGACCTGGCCGCGCTGCACCGACGCGTCGTACACCCCGCACGCCGCCCTCGGCATCCACGGCGCCATCGAGTTCGGCAACCGGATGCTCGGCTTCGTCGTCGCGGTGATCGCGATCGGCACCTGGCTGGTCGCCTGGCGGTACCGCCCGGTCCGCCGCGACCTGCGGCGCCTCGCCACCGCCGCCGCCCTCGGCATCCCGGCCCAGGCCGTCCTCGGCGGCATCACCGTCCGCACCGGCCTGAACCCGTGGACGGTCTCCGCGCACTTCCTCCTCTCGATGGGCATCATCACGCTCACCGTGTCGCTGATGCGCCGGTCCCGCACCAGCCCCTACCCGCACACTCCCCCGGTCGTCCGCGCCCTCGCCGTCGCCGCCGTCGCCGCCGTCTGGACCACCGTGCTGCTCGGCACCGTGGTGACCGGCTCCGGCCCGCACGCCGGCGACACCGACGCGCACCGCACCGGCTTCGACCCCGAGGTGATCAGCCAGGTCCACGCCGACTCCGTCTTCGCCCTGCTCGGCATCTCGGTAGCCCTGGTCATCGCCACCCGCGTCACCGCCACCTCCCGCACCCTGCGCCAGCTCGCCACCTGGCTCCTGGCCACCGAGCTGTCCCAGGCCGCCGTCGGTTTCGTCCAGTACTTCACCGGCCTCCCGATCCTCGCCGTCCTCCTCCACATGCTCCTGGCCGCCACCCTCATCGCCCTGGTCACCGCCGTCTACGGCGAACGAGGCACCCCCGCCACCTGACCGCGCCACCTGTCGCGCCACGCCACCCAGCTCGCTTCCGGGTTGCCTGACGGCTGCCCGGCTTCGTGACCGCCCTCGCGTTGCAACATCCGGCACGCGATGGAAGCCGGCAGCCAACCCTCGGCCGCTATCGCCAGCGAGCCGCCCGCTCGAACGCCGCCCGGACCCGTTCGGCAGTCTTCTTCGGCGTCGCCAGGTCCGACCAGGAGACACGGACGACGACATAGCCGAGCTCCCGGATCCGGTCCTCCCGCCACTTCTCCGCGACGACCTCGGCGCCGTCCTCGCCGTACTTGCTCTCGCCGTCGAACTCGATGACCACCTTCTCGTCCTCGAACAGGAAGTCGACCCGGGCCACGAACTCCCCAGCGCCGGTACTGAGTTGCGCCTGCAAAGTCGGCGGCGGAAACGCGTAATCGGCGAGCAGCACGCGCAACCGCGACTCCCCCGGTGACTCGGCCGCAGCATCTGCGAATCGCAGCGCCTTGGCCGCCGTACTCGAACCGACTCGTCCGCGAAGGGCCTCGAGCTCAGCCCGCAGGCGTTCCGGCGTCACGAGCTGTCGCTGGAGCGCCGCGTCCACGATCGCCACCGCGCTCTCGTACGACGCCAGCCGCGCGGCGTCTGAGACCGAGCGCGCAACCGACGTCACCAAGCCACCAGGTGTGGCGACCAGGTCCTCGTCGGCAAGCCGGCCGGCGTGCTGCACGACATCGCGGTCCGAGCGGCCGTGACCGGATAGGCGCGTGATGTGGACCTTGGACAAGTCCAGTCCCCACGTAGGCAGCCCGTATGCTGCGGTCGCCGACTGATGGCTGATCGCGACCCGGCCGTCGAGCCGGTTCTGGATCGCCTGCGCGACGCGGACGTGGTGCAGCCGATCGCGCTCCCACTTCGGCTTCTTCTCATCCCCGGCGGCCTTCTCGGCATACGCTCCGCGACACAGCCTGATCCACCTGCCCTCGAGCACGCGCTGCCGAATCTCCGAATCGGTGTAGCCGCACGCGATCGCCTCTTGCCTGCTGAACCAGCCACCACGCCGGCCGGCCACGTTCCTGAGCTTGTTGTTCACACCTGGAACATGCCGCGATTTCGCCATTTCGCCGGAACGACTTCGTCCCCTGTGGACAACCTCCCTACCGGCTTTCGTGCCTCCGGTCGACCTCCGTCCGAGGCCTCACGTTGCAATCAGGAAGGCGGCATGCAGGCCGGCAGGCGCCATACAACCTGGTAGCCCTCGGGCCGTCCAGTCCTACTGGCTTCCGTGGCGCCGTTCACCTTCCATGGCATCCCTCCGGCTGCAACCAGGAAGGGATCACGGAACCTGGACGACGTCACGCAACCCGGTAGCGAGCCCAGCGTCGTACGCAAGCAGAGCGTCAGTGGAGCAGGGGGTCGGCCGCCGCCGCCACGAACAGGAGGGCCAGGTAGATGTTGGAGTAGTGGAACAGGCGCATCGGCACCAGGGCCGCGCCTTCGGCGCCGGTGCGGGCGCGGGCCAGGAGGGCGCCGGCCTCGCGGAGGAAGACCGCACCCAGAGCGACCGCGGCCAGCGGGTAGACCCAGCCGGTCCCGGCCACCGGCCACAGGGCCAGCGAGGTCGCCACCATCACCACGGAGTACGCCAGGATCTGCCGGGCCGTGGCCTCCGAGGACGCGACCACCGGCAGCATCGGCACGTCGACCGACGCGTAGTCCTCGCGGTACCGCATCGCCAGCGTCCAGGTGTGCGGCGGCGTCCAGAAGAACACCACGAGGAACAGCACGAACGGCGTCCACGCCAGCCGGCCCGTCACGGACGTCC
>DASXRB010001102.1:0-3817 GCA_036506875.1 Kribbellaceae bacterium
GCTCGGCTGGCCGGCGCCGCGCTGGACCTCGGCGAGCAGCTGGTTCACCCTGGCGCGCAGGTCGTCCACCTCGGACTGCAGCGCCAGGATGTGCCGGATGCCCGCCAGGTTGACGCCCTCGTTCTGGGACAGGTGCTGCACGTACCGCAGCCGGGCCACGTCGTACGCGGAGTAGCGCCGGCCGCGGCCCGCGGTCCGGCTCGGCGTCACCAGCCCGAGCCGGTCGTACTGGCGCAGCGTCTGCGGGTGCATCCCGGCGAGCTGCGCGGCCACCGAGATCACGTACATCGGCGTCCGGTCGTCCCAGTCGGGGGCGAAGTACGTCGTGCTCATCCGCCACCTCCGAACAGCTCAGCGCGCGGGTCGGGCTGTGCCGACGCCGACGAGAACTCCTGCAGCTTGACCTTCTGCTCGTCGGTCAGGTCGTGCGGGACCTGGACGTCGATGGTCAGCAGCAGGTCGCCGCGGGTACCGTCCCGGCGCGGCGCACCCTTGCCGCGCACCCGCAGCTTGCTGCCGTTCGACGTCCCGGCCGGGATCCGTACCTTGACCGGCATCCCGTCCAGCGTCGGCACCTTGATCTCCGCACCGAGCGCCGCCTCGGTGAAGGTCACCGGGACGGACAGCGTCAGGTGCTCGCCCTGCCGGCCGAACAGCTTGTGCGGCCGGACGTGCACGGTGACGTACAGGTCACCGGGCGGGCCGCCACGCTCGCCGGCCGCGCCCTTGCCCTTCAGCCGGATCCGCTGGCCGTCCTGCACCCCCGCCGGGATGCGGGTCTGCATGGTCCGGCTGGACTGGCCGCGGCCGGAACCGTGGCAGGTCTCGCACGGCTGGTCCACGACCAGGCCGCGTCCCTTGCACTCGGTGCACGGCTCGGTCATCGCGAACACGCCGCCCTGCACCGAGGTCTGCATCCCGGTGCCCTCGCACTTGAGGCAGACCTTCGGCACCGTGCCGTACTTCGCGCCGGTGCCGTGGCACGTCTTGCACGGCTCGTCGCTGGTCATCCGCAGCCCGACCGTGACACCGTTCACCGCTTCGGCGAAGTCGATCGTCGCCTCGGACTCGATGTCCTGACCGCGGCGCGGCCGGGCCGTCGTACCCGTGCTCCGGGTGCCGCCGCCGAACATGCCGCCGAGGATGTCGCCGAGACCGCCACCGCCACCCTGGCCGCGGCTGAACAGGTCGCCGACGTCGAACCCGAAGCCACCGCCCTGCGCGCCGCCGCTGCCCGGCATCCGGAAGCCGCCACCGCCGAACAGCCGCCGCGCCTCGTCGTACTCCTTGCGCTTCTTGGGGTCGCCGAGGACGTCGTACGCCTCGGAGACCTCCTTGAAGCGCGCCTCAGCCTTCGCGTCCCCACCGTTGGAGTCCGGGTGGTACTGCCGCGCGAGCTTGCGGTAGGCCTTCTTGATCTCGTCGGCCTCAGCGGTCTTCGAGACGCCGAGGACCTTGTAGAAATCCTTCTCGATCCAGTCCGTCTTGCTCATACCGACGCCTCACCTCCTGTCGCTACTCGCCGGCTTCATCCTGTACGTCGTTGCCTTGCGCAACCGTCTCCTCCGACGCGGCCGCCGCGGTTGCCTCGGGCTCGGCCTGGAGCAGCTCCTCGGTCGGCTCGGAGACCGCGACCCGGGCCGGGCGCAGGATCCGGTCGCCGAGGCGGTACCCCGGCTGCATCACCATCGTCGCCGTCGGGCCGTCGACCTCGTCGGAGTAGTTGTGCACCAGCGCCTCGTGGATCCGCGGGTCGAACGCGTCGCCGACCTCGCCGTACCGCACCAGGCCGGCCTTCTCCGCGACCCGCTCGACCGACTCGGCGACCGCTTTGAAGGCACCCTCGAGCTCACCGGCCTCACGCGCCCGGCCGATGTCGTCCAGAGTGTGCAGCAGCCCGGTCAGCACCGACGCCACCGCCAGCTCGCGCTGGGCCTCGCGGTCCCGGTCCACCCGGCGCTTGTAGTTGACGTACTCCGCCTGGAGGCGCTGCAGGTCCGCGGTCCGCTCGGCGAGTGCCTGGGTCAGCTCGGCCACGCGGTCCGGCGCCGGGGCCTGTTCCGGCTCCTCGGTGGCGGCGGGAGCCTGCTCAGCAGCAGGCTCCCGCACCGCACCGGTCTCCGGATCGATCCGCCGGCGGTCCCGGACGACAGGCTGGCCGTCCTCCGGCTGGTCCGTCGTACGCGGGTCGTTCGTCACTTGTCCTCCGGCTTCGGCTCGTCGTCGACGATCTCAGCATCCACCACGTCGTCCTCGGACGAGGAGCCGGCCGACGCGTCGCTAGCGCCGCCGTCCGAACCCGCGCCGGCCTGGGCACCGGCCTGCTGGTACATGGCAGCACCCATCTTCTGGCTGGCCTGGGCGAGCTTCTCCGACGCGGACTTGATCGCGTCGTCGTCGGTGCCCTCGAGCGCCTTCTTCAGCTCCGCGACACCGTCGGTGACCTCGGTCTTCACGTCGCCCGGGATCTTGTCCTCGTTCTCGGACAGGAACTTCTCGGTCTGGTAGACGAGGCTCTCGGCCTGGTTGCGGTTCTCCACGGCCTCGCGGCGCTTGCGGTCCTCCTCGGCGTACTGCTCGGCGTCGCGGACCATCCGGTCGATGTCGTCCTTCGGCAGCGCGGAGCCGCCGGTGACGGTCATCCGCTGCTCCTTGCCGGTGGCGAGGTCCTTGGCGTTGACGTGCACGATGCCGTTCGCGTCGATGTCGAAGGTGACCTCGATCTGCGGCACGTTGCGCGGCGCCGGCGGCAGGCCGGTCAGCTCGAAGTTGCCGAGCGACTTGTTGTCGCGCGCCATCTCCCGCTCGCCCTGGTAGACCTGGATCATCACCGACGGCTGGTTGTCCTCGGCCGTGGTGAAGATCTCCGAGCCCTTGGTCGGGATCGTGGTGTTGCGCTCGATGATCTTGGTGAACACGCCGCCCTTGGTCTCGATGCCGAGGCTCAGCGGGGTCACGTCGAGCAGCAGGACGTCCTTGACCTCACCCTTCAGCACACCGGCTTGCAACGACGCCCCGACTGCCACCACCTCGTCAGGGTTGACGCCCTTGTGCGGGTCCTTGCCGCCGGTCAGCTCCTTGACCGTCTCGGCGACGGCCGGCATCCGGGTCGAACCGCCGACCAGGATCACGTGGTCGATGTCGGACACCTTGATCCCGGCGTCCTTGATCACGGCGTGGAACGGCGCCTTGGTGCGGTCCAGCAGGTCGCTGGTCATCTTCTGGAACTCGGCCCGCGAGAGCTTCTCCTCCAGGTGCAGCGGGCCGGAGTCGGTCAGGCTCAGGTACGGCAGGTGGATGGTCGTCTCGGCAGTGCTGGACAGCTCGATCTTGGCCTTCTCGGCGGCCTCCTGCAGCCGCTGCATGGCCATCTTGTCGCCGGACAGGTCGGTGCCGTTCTTGTTCTTGAACTGCTTCACCAGCCACTGGACGATCCGCTGGTCCCAGTCGTCACCACCGAGGTGGTTGTCACCGCTGGTCGCCTTCACCTCGAAGACGCCGTCGCCGATCTCGAGCAGCGACACGTCGAAGGTGCCACCGCCGAGGTCGAAGACCAGGATGGTCTGCTCCGCACCCTTGTCCAGGCCGTACGCGAGCGCGGCGGCGGTCGGTTCGTTCACGATCCGGTGGACCTTCAGACCGGCGATCTCACCGGCCTCCTTGGTCGCCTGGCGCTGCGCGTCGGTGAAATACGCCGGCGTGGTGATGACCGCGTCGGTGACCTGCTCCCCGAGGTACGCCTCGGCGTCCCGCTTCAGCTTCTGCAGCACGAACGCGCTGATCTGCTGCGGGGTGAAGTCCTTGCCGTCGATGGTCT
>DASXRB010001103.1:0-1579 GCA_036506875.1 Kribbellaceae bacterium
CAACCAGCAGTGGCAACTCGTCCCGGCCTAGGAGGCGTCATGCATCGTCGGGCAGGAATCGCAACGGCGGCGGCGCTGCTGCTGGCGGCCGCGGGCACCGGTTCGGTGGTCTCCGCGCCGGCGGCGCAGGCCGCGACCACGATCACCATCAGCGGTACCGCGGGCGGACGCGCCTTCGACGGCGTCGGCGCGGTCAGCGGGGGCGGCGGGAACAGCAAGCTGCTGTTCGACTATCCCGAGCCGCAGCGCGGCCAGATCCTGGACTACCTGTTCAAGCCCGGCTACGGCGCCGCGATCCAGCTCTTCAAGGTGGAGATCGGTGGCGACGCCAACTCCACCGATGGCGCCGAACCGAGCCACATGCACACCGCGGACGACCAGAACTACCACCGCGGGTACGAGTGGTGGCTGATGACCGAGGCCAAGCGGCGTAACCCGAATGTCAAGCTGGCCGCGCTGGCCTGGGCGGCGCCGGGCTGGATCGGGTCCGGCGACGTGTGGACGTCGAACATGATCACGTACATCCTGAACTACCTGCGCGGCGCGCGCGACACGTACGGCCTCACCATCGACTACATCGGCGGCTGGAACGAGAACGGCTGGAGCACCCAGTGGTTCATCGACCTGCGCAACGCCCTGAACAACAACGGGTTCGGGCACGTCAAGGTGGTCGGCGCGGACAGCTCCGGCTGGGGCGTCGCCGACGACATGGCCGGCAACCCCGCGTTCCGTAACGCGGTCGACGTGGTCGGCGTGCACTACCCGTGTGACGGCGCGAACGACCCGAGCGCCAGCGCGTTCGGCTGCCCGTCGACGGGCACGGCCCGCGGGCTGGGCAAGCCGCTGTGGGCGTCCGAGAACGGGTCGCAGGACTACCAGGCCGGCGCGGACCGGATGGCCCGCCAGCTTGTCCTCGGCTACGTGGACGGCCGGATGACCGCGTACATCAACTGGCCGCTGATCGCCTCGCTGCCACCGGGCCTGCCGTTCCAGAGCACGGGTCTCATCCATGCCGACGAGCCGTGGTCCGGCTGGTACAACGTCGGCCGGCAGGCGTGGACGATGGCCCACGTCACGCAGTTCACCCGGGTGGGTTGGCAGTACATCGACTCGGCCAGCGGCCTGCTCTCCGGCAACCGGGCGGTCGGCAGCTACGTCACGCTCAAGGCGCCGGGGAACGCCGACTACAGCACCATCGTCGAGACCAGCCGGGCCAGCGGCACCGAGCAGTTCACGGCCACCGTGACCGGCGGTCTCCCCACCGGCCCGCTGCGCGTCTACGCCACGAACCTGCGCTCGTCCAACCCGGATGACTGGTTCGTCCGCCAGGCGGACGTGACGCCGTCGGCCAACACCTGGTCGCTGACCCTGCAACCGGGGCGGATCTACTCCATCACCACGACCACCGGGCAGGGCAAGGGCACCGCCGCCGGCAACGCCGCCCACCCGTTCCCCAACCCGCTCGCCGACAACTTCGACTCGTACTCGTCCGGCACCATGGCGCGGTTCCTCACCGACCAGCACGGCTCGTTCGAGACGGTCGGCTGCGGAGGAGGTCGCGGGGGCGGGTGCGTGCGGC
>DASXRB010001104.1:0-5240 GCA_036506875.1 Kribbellaceae bacterium
CGCAGCGTCCGTCTCGCTGATGCGGGTGGGCCGGCTGGGTCTCATAAGCCTGGCACGCGTGGTTCGACTCCACGGTCAGCGACGTACGTCCTCGTAGCTCAGCGCAAGAGCGCAGCCCTCCGAAGGCTGCGCTCGGCGTACCGGGGCCACGACCGGGTGGTGATCGTCTCGGACATGCAGACGTTCGGCGTGCCGCGGGCGGTCAGGCGACGCCGACCAGCTCGCGGGCGCGGGAGCGCGCATCGTCGCCGACCCGGTCGAGGAGGGCGAAGAAGTACGACGCGGCGTCGGCCAGCCGCAGCAGCCCGGCCTCGTGGCCGGTCCACCCGAACGCGAGCTCGCCGTCGATCGTGTGCTCCACGAGCGGTCCGGCGCCG
The DNA here is from genome assembly GCA_036506875.1 of Kribbellaceae bacterium. Taxonomy (GTDB): domain Bacteria; phylum Actinomycetota; class Actinomycetes; order Propionibacteriales; family Kribbellaceae; genus DASRHY01. Next base: position 378 of record DASXRB010001104.1, read on the forward strand.
GCGCGCAGGCCGGTGCGCTGCGGCCCGGACGGCTCGTGGTGCCGGCCGCAGCCGCACTCGGTCGGGATCGTGATGGCGTACAGCGCGTCGGGGGAGTGCAGCGCCAGCCGGAGTGTCCGGCCACGGGCGGCGAAGTGCGCGACGGTGCCGTCGGGCAGCTCGGCGAGCACCTCGACCGGAACGGCGTGGGACCCCGGCAGCAGGCGCAGGCCGCGCGAGGCGAGAAGGTCAGCGAAAGCGGAGATGTTCATGGAACCCGGAGTTCTGTGAGGCTGCTGGCGATCGGACAAGACGTCGTACGCCGGTGACGGCGCGCGTCAACGACAACAGCAGCGACAACACAGAACGGTTCGCATGATTGGTCGATGGTGACAGAGAGTGGGCACGACGGCAATGCGTCGTACCGCTATCTGAGACTGCTGTCTCAGTCGGCCTTCTTGCCGAACATGATCTCGTCCCAGCTCGGCACGCTGGCGCGCTGCTTCTGGGAGCGGCGGCTGGTCCGCTTCTTCTGCTCCGCCGCCGTCTCGGCCGGCTCCGGCTCGGGGGCCGGCGCGGGCTCGGCGACGGCGGCTGGGGCCGGGTGCTCCAGCGGGATGGTCTCCTCCTCGTCCGGGTGCCCCGGTACGGCGACCGGGCCGGCCGGTGCCGGGCGCACCGCCGCGGGCCGGGACGGCTGCGGCGAGGGGACGGGGATCTCGGGCTCGTCATCGACCGGAGCCGGTACGACGCGGGGTCGCCGCTCGGCCGCCAGCCGGTCCCGCTCCATCAGCCGCTCGCGCTCGGCGAGCCGTTCGCGCTCGGCCGCGAGGCGCTCCCGCTCGGCCGCCAGGTCGCGCTCGCCGACCAGGTCGCGTGCCTCGTACACGTCGGCGCCGTGGTCCGGCGCGACGTCGAGGTCGTCGACCGCCGCCAGCCGGCGCAGCGGCTGCGTCTGGCGCAGCTGGTACGACGGCTCCGGCTCGGGCGGCTGCTCGCCGACCAGCCAGCGGGCCTCGTCGTCGTCGGGCACCGCGTACCGCCCGGGGGCGTCGTACGCGAACATCGCGGTGCGCTTGGTGTCGTCACGCGTCAGGTACTCGACCCGGACGGCCCAGCGGCCGTCGTCGCGGCGCCACGCGTCCCACTCGGCGGAGTTCGGGTCGACCTGCTTGCTGCGCAGCCGCTCGGTCACCCAGGTGCCGAGGTTGCGCGACGGTCCGTCGCCGCCGCGGCGCCGGACCGACGCCCGCTGCGCGATGGTCGCGATGTGGTCGCGCTCGGCGAGCACCGGGCCGGCGAAGGCCATCACCCGCTCGACCGGCATCTGCGCCACGGCGGCGACCGCCTCCGGGCTCTCACCCGATCGGATGCGAGCCTGGATGTCGCGCGGTCGCAGAGCGCTCTCCATCGTTATCTCCAACTGGCCGAGGCGTGCACGGTCACCGCGCACGGCCGCACGCAGCCGGTCGTCGATCCCGACGGCGACCTCCTCACCCGTCTCAGCGACAGCCAGGATGACCTTCGTGCCATCCGGGCTGAGCCCGACGAGCTTCGCCTCGCGCATTGCCGTGTGTTCTCCTGTGCGGTTGCCGACCAGTCTCCCCTGGGTGACGTGTCAGACCAAGGAGGCCACGCCGTCGCCCGTGAACTGTTCACGCTACCTTGCGCGAGTGGAACAGGAGGCAGTGCTGCCTGTCGTCCAGGTCGTGCTGGATCTCACGGGCATCTTCGTGTTCGCGATCACGGGTGCCCTCGTGGGTGTGCGCAAGCAGCTGGACTGGTTCGGCGTCCAGGTGCTCGCGATGGCGACCGGGCTCGGCGGCGGGTTCGTGCGGGACGTTCTGATCGGAGCGGTGCCGCCGGCCGCGCTGGCCGACTGGCGGTACCTGACGGTGCCGGTGGCGGCCGGGTTCGCGACGTTGTTCTGGCACCCGGGCATCGGCCGGGTGGAGCGGATGATCAACGTCTTCGACGCCGCCGGGCTGGGGCTGTTCTGCGTGACGGGCACGCTGAAGGCACTGGCGTACGGGCTCGGGCCGGCGCCGGCGGTGGTGCTCGGCACGGTGACCGCGGTCGGAGGCGGGGTGCTGCGCGACGTGCTGTCCGGCCGGGTGCCGGTGGTGCTGCGCCGGGAGATCTACGCGACCCCGGCGATCCTGGGCGCGACCCTGGTGGTGGTCACCCACCGGCTGCACGTCTACGCGTCCTGGGTCGCGGTGCTGGCCGCGCTGCTGTGCTTCGCGCTGCGGTTCGTCGCGATCCGGCGGAACTGGAACGCGCCCCGCGCCCGCCCGGCCTGATCCCGCCTGACAGGATCGACGTCATGACCGCCGATCTCTCGCCGTACGACGCGGTGCTGCTGCTGTCGTTCGGTGGCCCCGAGAAGCCGGACGACGTGCTGCCGTTCCTGCGCAACGTGACCGGCGGCCGGGACGTGCCGGACGAGCGCCTCGAACAGGTGGGGGAACACTACTACGCGTTCGGCGGGAAGAGCCCGATCAACGACCAGAACCGGGCCCTGCTGGCCGCGATGCGTGCCGAGTTCGTTGCCCGGGGCATCGAGGTGCCGGTGTACTGGGGCAACCGCAACTGGGCGCCGTACCTGACCGACGTGGTGGGCCGGATGGCCGCCGACGGGGTACGACGGGCGGTGGCGGTGATCACGTCGGCGTACCCGTCGTACTCGGGGTGCCGGCAGTACCTGGAGAACCTGGCTGACGCGGTCGCGGCGGCCGGGGCGCCGCTGGTGATCGACCGGATGCGGCACTACGCGAACCACCCGGGGTTCGTGGCGCCGTTCACCGATGCCTGCGCGGACGCGCTGGGCCGGCTGCCGGAGGACGCCGCGGTGGCGTTCGTGACGCACTCGATCCCGGTCGCGATGAACGACACCAGCGGCCCGGACGGCGGCGCGTACACCGCCTGGCACGAGGACGTGGCCGCGCAGATCACGGCCGAGCTCGAGGCGCGCACCGGCCGGTCCCGTCGTACCGACCTGGTCTTCTGCTCGCGGTCCGGGCCGCCGCGGGTGCCGTGGCTGGAGCCGGATGTGAACGACCACCTCGAGGCGCTGGCCAAGGACGGCGCGAGCGGGGTGGTGCTGGTCCCGATCGGGTTCGTGAGCGACCACATGGAGGTCGTCTACGACCTCGACACCGAGGCGACCGCGACGGCCGGGCGGCTCGGGCTGCCGGTCGCCCGGGCGGCCACACCCGGGACCGACCCGCGGTTCGTGAGCGCGCTGTGCGACCTGGTCGCCGAGCGCGCCGCGGTTGCTCGCGGGGACCAGCCGGACCGGCCCTGCACGGGAGCGCTCGGCCCCGGCTGGGACGTCTGCCCCGCATCCTGCTGCCCGCCCCTCGAGCGCCGGGCGGTGCCGGCATGACGACCCCTGCCGAGCTGCTGGCCCTGGCCACCGAGGTGGCGTCCGAGGCCGCCGGGCTGATCGTCGAGCGGCGGCGCGGCGACATCGCGGTGGCGGCGACCAAGAGCACCGACACCGATGTCGTCACCGCGGTCGACCGCGAGTCCGAGGACCTGATCCGCAAGCGGGTGCTCGCGGTCCGGCCCGACGACGCGTTCCTCGGCGAGGAGGGCGAGGACGTGCACGGCACCAGCGGGGTGCGCTGGGTCGTCGACCCGATCGACGGGACCGTGAACTACCTGTACGACCACCCGACGTACGCCGTGTCGATCGCCGTCGAGCAGGACGGCGAGACCGTCGCCGCGGTCGTGGTCAACGCGCCGCTGGGCGAGACGTTCACCGCGACGACCGGCGGCGGCGCGTTCCTCAACGGCGCGCCGATCGCGGTGTCCGGCTGCACGGACCTGTCGAAGGCGCTGGTCGGTACCGGGTTCGGGTACGACCCGGCGCGGCGGCTGGTGCAGGCCGAGGTGCTGCAGCGCATCATCGGGCGGGTCCGCGACGTCCGGCGGATCGGCGTCGGCGCGGTCGACCTGTGCTACGTCGCCTGCGGACGGCTGGACGCGTCGTACGAGCGCGGGCTGAACCCGTGGGACTACGGCGCCGGCGCGCTGATCGCGACCGAGGCGGGCGCCCGCACCGGCGGCCTGCACGGGGCGCCGGTGTCGCCGGAGATGACGATCGCGGCCACCCCGGCGATCTTCGACGCCCTGCACGACGCGCTCGCGGAGGCTGACCCGCTGCGTTCGTGATCTGTCCGCGCGTGCGTACAGTTGAGTTTTCAATGACTCCGTGCGCACGAACGCGCACGGATGTGGATCGATCAAGAGCTGAACGCGACACGCTGGTCAGTACATGGACCCCGGCGCGCAATCCGACCCGGTAATGAGGCACAATCTGCGCCTCGGGGCGGCATCGGGGCCGCTCTCACGCAGGCGGCAATCGGATGGCGGGGACCAGGAATTTATCCGGGCCCGCACCCGTTCACACGGCTGCAAGTATCACGGGCACGAGCAAGGGCAGGGAAAGACGATGGCGACCGACTACGACGCCCCACGCAAGACAGACGAAGATGCCGGCGAAGAGAGCATCGAGGAGCTGAAGACTCGCCGTCACGACAAGAACTCCGGCAAGGTCGACGAGGACGAGGCCGAGGCGGCCGAGAGCTTCGAGCTGCCGGGCGCTGACCTGAGCCACGAGGAGCTCGCGGTGCGGGTGCTCCCGCGGCAGGCCGACGAGTTCACGTGTTCGAGTTGTTTCCTGGTGCATCACCGCAGCCAGCTGGCGACCGACAAGAACGGTCAGCTGATCTGCCGCGACTGTGCCGCCTGAGGGGGCCGCACACCAGCGGTGACAGCGGCGTTCGCAGGTGAGCCGGAGCTGTTCGGAGGCGGATGACACGCAGGACGGGTCCCGGAACGACCCGTGGGGGCAACACCAGACGAGCGGGACTGAGC
>DASXRB010001105.1:0-9740 GCA_036506875.1 Kribbellaceae bacterium
GTCGATCTGGATGACCCGGTCGAGGTCGCCGACGTCGACGCCGAGCTCAAGGGTGCTCGTGGCGACGATGACGCAACCGCGCGCCTCTGCGAAGGCTCGTTCGGCGCGGCGCCGCTCGTCGAGCGAGAGCGATGCGTGCGAGAGGAATGTCGTCACACCGAGCCGGCGAAGCGCCACGCCCAACTCCTCGACCACCTTGCGCGACTCACAGAACACCAACCGCTTCTCACCGGCGTTGAGCGCGGCCACGACGCGGGCCGCGTTCTCCAACGACCCGACATAGTCGAGCTCCACCGCGGCCGGCGCCGCCGGCCGATCCGACACACGCACGGGCAGATCGGGCGCGACAACGGTCGCGGGCCGGGTGCCGGCTTTGGCGCCCTGAAGCCAACCCTTGAGCGCCTCCGGGTTCCCGACCGTCGCGGACAACCCGACCCGCTGCAGCGGCCGACCCACCACGCGTGTGAGCCTTTCCATGACGGCAAGCAGGTGCCAGCCCCGGTCGTCTCCCGCAAACGCGTGCACCTCGTCCACTACGATCGCCCGCAGGTCGGCGAAGAGGCTGCGGTGGTCGACCTTCACGCTGACCAGCATCGCCTCCAGCGATTCCGGTGTGGTCAGCAACATGTCGGGCGGTTCCCGCAGGACGGCGCGCCGCGCGGTCGCGCCGACGTCGCCGTGCCACAGCTCGGCGCGCCGGCCGAGCCACCCCGCGTATCGCTGCACTCGAGGGAGGAGGTTGTTGAGCAACGCTTTGAGCGGGCACAAGTAGAGCACCGACGTGCCGGACCAGTTCTCCGCCGCCATCCGCGTCAACAGCGGAAACAGCGCGGCCTCGGTCTTGCCGCCGGCGGTCGGCGCCAGCAGAAGCGCGTCGTAGCCGTCCATCAGCGGCTCGACCGCGTCGCGTTGCAGCGGACGCACGTCCGGCCAGCCCAGCGAGTTGACGATGTGGTGAAGCAGCACCGGATGGAGGCGGTCGACCGCGGTCATGGCAGGTCGAGAGGCACCTGGTCGGCACCAGCGGCGTTGCGTTCCACGTCGGTCATCTCCGCGGTCGCGAGGGTCAGCGCATAGTGGACCCGCGGGTCGAAGTCGGGGTGCTGGTCGACCCGGTCGAGCACATCGCCTACCAGCTTCTTCAGGAATAGCCGTGGCGCCACACCCACCTTGCCGCCCAGCTTGCCGGCCACCGCCGCCGCCAGCGAGTCGATGTACGGGTCGTCAACGACCGACTCGATCCGCTGCTTGTCGGCCGCACTCGCTGCGTACAAATCCCGCACTCGTACGCCGACCTCATGCAGGCTGTCGGGCGTAAAGCCCGGTAGGCGGATCTGGGTGGCGCGCGGGTTGTCGAAGCGGGCGTCCGTGGTGAAGTCCGTGGCCAGCCGCTGCGCCAAGGGTGCGAGCCGCTGGACACCTTGGGTACCGTCGAAGAACGCGGGCGTTCCGGTGACGAGGAGATATAGCCCCGGGAATCGTCCGGAGTCCACCTCGTCGATGAGCTGGCGCAGGGCGTTGAGCGCCTTATCCCGGACGTCGGATCTGGCCCGCTGCAGGGTCTCCACCTCATCGAGCACCACGATCAGTCCCGCGTGGCCGCTGTCGCGCAGCACCGTCAGCAGCCCCTGCAGGAACCCGAACGCGAGGCGGTTGTCGAGTTCTCCGCGGACACCGCCATCACGCCGTACGGACGCGGCCACGTGCGGCTGGCCACCGAGCCACGCGACCAGGCCCTCGGCGGTCGCGATGTCGCCGGCCCGCATCTCAGCGCGGTATGCCCGGAGCGCGGCCGCAAAGGCGGGCGTGGTCCGGGAGACCTCGGCGAGGCGACGTTCCAACACGACGTCGACCTCGTCACCCGCCTCCTGCTCGAGCGTGAACAACCACGCGTCGAGGATGGGTCGCAGTGCGGACGGCGTGAATTCGGAGGTCTGTAGCGACTCGCAGATCCGCCGGTACAGCGTTTCCAACTTGTGCAGCGGGGTCTGCGTCTCGGAGATCTGCACCTCCGCGACCGCCATCGACCTCCGCTTGGCCCGCTCGCCCAGCCATCGGGCGAAGAATGTCTTGCCGGAGCCGTACTCGCCGCGCACCGCCTTAAACTCGGTGCGGCCGGACGCGACCTTCTCGAGCTCCTCGTCGATGGTTCGCCGGAAGCGGTCGAGTCCGACGGCGAGGACGTCCAACCCGTTGTAGGGCACAGTACCCCGGCGGAGGGCGTCGATGACCTCCCTACGCCGCCGGGCGCTGAGCTCCACCGTCATCCGACCACCTCGAACTGCTGACGCAGCAGCTCCGCGTCCAGCACCACGGTGGCGCCGTCGGCATCTCGGCTGAGCACGGCGTACTGCTCGACGTTGAGCAGGCGCTGGACCTGGGTGAGCGCGCCGTTGAGCTGCACCGTGGCGACGCCGAGGGCGGCCGCGGCCGACTCTGGGTCCAGCCGGTGGGCCGGTACGACGAGCAGGGCCGCCAGGAGCCGGCCGACCTGGTCGTCGGTGACCGCGACGCGTATCGCACGGGCCCGCTGGTCGCGATAGACCGCCGAGGCGAACACGCCCGACACCACGGCGGAGGCACCGTCCCCGGTCGGGGTCGCCTGGTCGAAGAGCGTCGGCTGGGCTTCGGGCGCTCGCCGGACCGCCTTCGGGGGCCGCGGCGGCGAGGGCGGGCCGGCCGGGGTGCCGGGCACGCCGCGCCACCACGGCGGCGACTGCGGTGGGGCAAGTCGCCAGCCGGCGGGGGGCTCCGCAGCCGTCAGGACGCTGATCGGCACCACGACCTCCGCTGGCGCGGCGCCGCCGTGGTAGCCGGCCTTGAGCGGGCCGTACCGAAGTCGCTCATCGACCGCGAGCACGGCATCCCCGTCGTGGAGCAGGACCCGACGTCCCCGCAGGCGTACCTCTCCATCGCCCGGAGCTGGGCCGCCTGCGTACGGCCGGGAGCGATTGCTCGACGCGCCGCTCGCGGGCTGCACCCGGCCCTCGCGGCGCTCGACGACGTGGCCGTGGTCGGCGGTGAGCACCACGATTCGGCCGGCGCGGCGGGCCCGGTCCAGCACCGGTCGGAGGTGCTTGACCGTGTCGGCCGTCCACGCCGTACCGCCGGGATCAGATCGGTCGAGGGCGTCGTCGATGGTGTTGAGCACGCACGCGACGATGGCCGTCCCGGTGACGTCGTCGATCGCCGCCCCGACCTCGTGTGACAGCGCGTACCCGCCCACGCTCGTGTCCAGCGCGAGCTTGTGAAATAGGCTTGCGGTGACGCCGCGGCTCCTGGCCAGGGCCGCGAAGCCCGTACGCTCGGCCGCTTGCTCGCCGACGGCCAGCTCTCCGCTGAGCAGGCTCGTCCGGCACACGCTGGTGATCGACGGCAGCGCCGCGAGGGCGACCAGCCGTCGGTTTCGATCATCGGGCAGGCACTCCTGCCAACCCTCGAACCGGCGCACCACGTCATCGACGATCTCGGCCGCGCACGCCTGGCTCATCCCGTCGGCGACGACCAACAGGACGGGTTGCCGACGCGCCAGCGGCAACGCGACCGACGCGAGCAGGTCCTCCACGTACATGAGCCCGTCGGGTGCCGGCCCGTCGCGTCGGCACTGCCCCGCGAAAGCCTCACCGAACGCGGCGTCGTGCGCATCCCGACGCAGGCGTACGGCGGCGAGCACGGCGCGCAGCCCGCGGGCCAGCGCCTCGTCCTCGACGCCGAGCCACACGTCGTCGGCGGCGCGATCGACCCAGGCGTCCTCATCGCGGTGTCGCACCACGTGCCCGCCGAGATCGGCGGCGGTCGGCACCGGGCGGGCCAGCCAGCGCGCCAGCCGCACCGCGGCCACCGCCCGGGGAACCCGCTGCTCATCCGGACGCCGCGCGAGCGCGTGCACCTCGACGTGAGCCAGCAGGTCCTCGAGTTCCGGCAGCCGCGAATCGACCAATGGAGCGTCGGGACCGTCCGCTGCCGCCCGGACGGCCGCACGGTCGGCACACCGCCGCAGCCCTTCACCGAGCGTGGCCAGCCGAGAGGTCAGGCCGCGTCGAAGCACCGCCGACTGGTCGGCGAGAGCGCCGGCCTCAAGCCGGTCAAGCAGCCCTTCGGCTCGCGCCAGGACTCGCGCGACGGCGTCCGGGTCATCGGTCACCAGCGCGCGGGTGACGGCCTCGGCCTCACCCGCCCAGGCGGTCAGCACCTCTTCCGGCAGCTGCGCGCCGATCTCCCGACCGAGCAGCGCCCGCGGGCCCGATCCCGGATCTGCTGCGAGCACCGCGCGCGCGGCCAACCCAAGAGGTACGGCGTCGCTCGCGCGCCCCTCCCGCAAGAGCGGACCGATGACGGCTCCGCAGGCACCACACCGCTCCGCAATCCAGGTCAGGAGGGCATCAACGAGCCGATCACCGGCGATCGCACGGAGGTCCGCAACTGCGATGGCGGCGTCGGCCCGGGCCGTCCAGCCGAGCACGGCGGGTAGGTCCGGCGGCTCGCTCAGGCGACCCAACCGCAGGTGGAGGGCGGCCACGGCCCCGAACGCATGGTCACCCGTCAGCAGGCCGGCGCGGGTCGGCGGCCAGCCGTCCGGCGGTGTGGCGGCAAGCAGGCCGGCGGCGAGTTCGCGGGCATGTGCCGCGGAGACTAGCCGGTGGTCGATGCGGCTGGCTCCGAAGCGGTCACGCACCGCGGCCCAGGGATCTGGGCGACGCAGGATATGCCAGGTGAGGTGCGCGGTGATGCCCAGCCCGAGCTCGGCCTCGTCGCGGTCGGTGAGCACGACAAGCCAGCGGTCCGACGCGCGGGTGAGCAGGGCCTCCCGCACCGCCAGCGCCGACGGGCAGGCGACGACGCGGACGCCCACACCGTGATGGTCGAAGGTAGCGGGCCCGTCCCACTCCGGTCGCGCAAGCACCCCGAGCACACCGCCGACGTAGCGTCTCCGGTTCGCCTCGTCGAGCAGGGATCTGATGATCGGCAGGGTGGCCGTGGTCGTGGTCACGGCTCCACCCGCCACTCGACCACCATGCTCGCGCCCTCATGCTCGGCGACGAAGGTCCGGACCTCGTCGACGGCGCGTTCGAGGTCAGCGGGCCCGGCGACGCGTCGCCGGCCACCGACCGGCGGCGGGGCCGGGGGTGCAGTGGGTGCCGGCGGTGTGGGTTCCAGCGCCCATCGGAATGCCTCATCTTCGGCCCTGCGCAGGGCTGGTTCCAGCGATTGCGCGAGCTCATCGGCCTGGAGCGCAGCTCGCAGTCGACTCAGGATTGCCGCGGCCGACCTGCCACGGTCGTCGGCGGTGCGAGACGCCTCGTCCAACCGCCTCAGCCGGTCCCACGCGAAGGTCCTGACCGCGGGGGCAAGCGCTCGGGCCGACTGCAGCGACTTGGCCACCGCCTGCGGCGTCCCGGGCAGCTCGTACCGACCGAGGATCTCGACTTGCGCCACCCGGTCCCGCGCGGCCTGCAGCGCGGCCAGCAGGTCACGGCCCGCCCGGGCGGTCGCCAGCCGACCGGTTCCGGCGTCGACCGCCGCGCCCAGCCGGCGATACGCCTCGGTCAGCACGTCCACGAGTTCGCCCGCATCGGTGGCGAGCTGCCGCGCCCGCTCCTGCGCCGCGTGGGTCAGCTCGGTCACGGCCGGCCCGGTGAGATACGGATTGGCAACCACGCCGAAGAGGGCGCCCGCCCGGGCGACCGCAGACTCCCAGTCCCCGGAGGCCGGCATCGCCTCGGGCCGCAGCTCGATGTCCGGGGTCAGCGATCCGGGGGCCGGGGCCGGCACGACCGGAGCGCCGTACCGGTACCACGCCCGGTTGTGCAGCACCGCCCACGCGCACACAACGAGGTCGCAGACCTCGGGCCGCAGGCCGGCCGGCGGGGACAGCACATTGATCCAGCCGCGTAGCGTCTTCACGTCGACGGGGTCGTGTGGCGCGAGTCCGGCGCGGCCCATCGCCGTGGACAGCGGCATCTCGAACCGGAACCGGTCGGCACCGAACAAGAAATGCGTCTCGCCCATGTGCCCGACGCCGAGCGGGTTCGCCACCCGGCGCACCGCCTCCCGACGCACGGGTTCGACGAACGCCCGACCGTCCGGATCCTGGCGGGCCGACTCGACGGCGTTGAGGACGGCGGCAAGTTCGGCCAGGCGAACCTCGCGCTCCTCCGGCTCGAACCTTGGGTGGCCAGGGTACGTTGCCGTGAACGCCTGCTCGACGAGGTTGCCGAACGCGGCCGCAAGGTCGTGCCCTACCGGCGCGACGACGTCGAGCTCGGGGTGCAGGCTGAACAGCACGCGGTCGTGTCCCTCGGTGACATCGAGCGTGCCCGCGGTGTAGCTGGCGGCGCCGTACGCCTCCTGCACCGCGCGACGGAGCCGTTCGCGCAGGGAGTCACGTTGGCCCTCCAGGATCAGGCGGGCCTGCACCCGGTCGGCCTCCGCGAGGTGGTTCGCATGCGCGGTCCACCGCTCGCCCGACCCGCCGAGCAGCCACTCGAGAATGACCAGCCGGCCGAGATCGCGCTGCCGTTCGTGCGAGAGGAAGTGCGGCACCCACACGATCGTGCGGGTCACGGGTCCGTTGGACCGGAGGGTCTCCACCCGCTGCAGGTCCTCCAGCGCCGAGTGCCCCTCCTCGTCGAACGGGTAGTCGATGACGAACCGCCACGTGTCGGGTCCGGCCTCGAAGGCGCCGTCGGTGAGCCAGCCACGGTCGCGGACGTTGCCGAACACCACTTCGACCTCGCGCCGTGACCCCCGCCAGATGCGCGCCTGCCGCGACACCCCGAACGCGTCGCCGTCGATGTCGGTGAGCCCCAGCTCATCCCAGACCAGTCGTTTGAGCGTTTCACGGCGCCGGCCGGCGTTGTCTTCGGCCTTGGCCTTAGCGACCACGCTCTCGTAGTCGACCTCGGCGAGGCGCAGCCGGATCACCGGATTGAGGTCCCCCTTGTCAATGTGGATCTCGGGAACCTCGGGGTTCCAGCGCCGCAGCTTCGCCATCACCAACGAGCCTTCGCGGCCCTGGAACGCCGGCGCCTTGATCGAGCCGTGGTTGAGGGCGGCCAGCCGGGAGCCGGTGAGCTCCTTCAGCGCCGGCACCTCAGGGGCGACGGCGGACAGGATAAGCGTCTTGACGAGCCGGTCGTCGGCCCGGAACGAGTGCTCTGCCGGCAGCCGCGGCAGGTCGGCTTCGGTCATGCCGTGTTCGCGCAGCAACAGCGGACGCAGCTTTTCCTGGTACAGGGCGCGGGCGTTCTTGAACCGGCCGGCCATCTCCGGCGTGAGGGCCTGATTGCCGTCCACCACGAGGTCGAAGACGTCGCCGACCGGCACCACGTCGTCAACGGTCAGGCGGTCGCGCTGCTCAACGAGCAACTGCTGCATGACCTTCAGCGCCGTGCGGTCCCGCTGCATAGCCGAGGCCAGCGTGCGCAGGGTCGAGACCAGCGCCGGCGAGAACGGGTACGTCCGGCGGAATGCCTCCTGGTCGGAGCCGCGGTGGGTCTCGTCCGTATTGATGCCGTCGAGCAGGACGTCCCACACCTCAGGCCGGCGGTCGAGCTGCCGGAAGGCGTCATCGAGAGTAGCCCGCGCCGCATCGTTCACCGGCTGCAGCAGCCGCTTCTCGGCGACGTACGGCAGGTTGTCATCGCCGAGCCGGATGGTCAGGAACCGGCCCTCTTGATGCCGGAACGCATTGTCGAGCGCGTCCTGCTCGGCGCCCATGCCTCCGCCGGAATCGACGAAGTAGCGGCGCAGGTCCATCTGCCGGGCCACGAAGGAGACCAGCGGGATCGCCCGCTCGCCCGCTCCCGACTCCACCAGCTTGGTGAGCTTCTGTGCCTCACGGCTGAACTTCTCTCTGTTCTGCACGCTGTACGCGAGCCACAGCACCAGCTCGTCCAGGAACATGACGATCGCGTCGTACCCGAGGCTCTTCGCGTGCCGGGTAATCGCGGCCAGTCCCTCGTCGAGCGAGACGAACTCGCCGGTGCGGGTGAACGCGGTGAAGTAGGCCCGGACTAGAGCCGAGACGAGTCGCTGGCGCTGCTCGCTGCCGGGCGCGGCGGCCCGAGCGGCGTCGTAGGTGCTGGCGGTCCACGCCTCGCCGCCATCCAGCACACCGCTCCACTCGTCCCGGGTGCCATCGGCGCCGTCCTGGTTGAGGCCGGCGAAGAACGCGTCGTCGCCGAGCCGTCGACGCATCCGCTCGCCGTCACGCAACACGCCGTCGCCTCGGTGCACGGGGGGCAGGTCGCAGTCCGGGCGAAGCGCTCGTATCTGGGCGACGTACCCGCCGAGAATGGTGTCCTCCATGCTGCGGGCCTCAAGGAAGTGGAAGGCGAGCCGGAGGATGTTCTTACCCCCGAGCACGGCGTCGTGCCGCGCGATGACGGGCTGCAACTCGGGCTTGCCACGCGCCGTGGCGTCGTGCCCGAGAAGCGCGTACAGCACCGCCATGAAGTGACTCTTGCCCGACCCGAACGAGCCGGACAGGAAGGCGGCGCGGCTCTCCTGACCGCGCAGCGCCGACTCGACGAGGCCGAGCGCCTGGTCGAACGCCTCCGCGAGGGCGTCGGTTACCACGTACTCGTCGACCGTGCGGGCGATGCGGCCGCGGCCAACGCCCTCGGTCAGCCGCAGCACGTAGTCCTCGGCGCCTGCGGTCTCCGGGATGTGGATGAGCTCGCGCAGCAAGGTGCTCATGTCATCGCCTTTCGTGTTCTGCCCCGCCGGGACGGTGCGGGGCGCCAAGCGGCGAGCTGGTCGATCGTGCACTCGACCTGGCGGGCACGATCCTCCAACTGGACGGCGAAGAACTCCGCCGGCGAACCACCGCCGTAGAACGGATCCGGATCGGCGTGCCACTGCCTGACCCAGGGCAGCAGCTCGGCCAACCCGGCGACCAAGGGAATAAGGCGCTCCTCTTCCCAGCCCTCGGCCTCACGCTGCTGGATGAGCTGGTCAATGGCCAGCGCCTGCTGGGCGTGATCCCACCCGGCCCAGCCGAGCACCGGCGTCGGGTCGGTCTCGCGACCCGCATCCAGGTACAAGATGAACCGCTCCTTCGGCACGTCCAACTTGCCGCGATGCGACCAGTACTCGTTGCGGGCAAAGTCGGCTGAGGTGTACTTCGGCGGCACCGGGATCGAGCCGACCTTCTCGCCGGCGTCCTCGCGGCGCTGCAGCGCCCAGGTCTCCTCCCACGCCGCGCGCTTGCGCAGCCCGGACTCCCTATACCGGTACCCAGCGAGAAACGGCACCGCCTCCTCGGCGAGCAACCGCAGCAGGCTCGTTAGCACCGGCACGTCGGGCCGGCCCTCCCACAGCGCCAACACCTCCACGAGCTCTCTATCGCGGGACACGTCGTCGGAGAGCTGGGCCACGCTGCGCGGTGTCGGCCGGCCGTGCCGGTCGAACCAGAACCGCTTGTCCTCCAACTGATCCAGCAGCCACTCATGGAGAGCCCGCTCCTCCTGCCGCTCCCAGGGCTCTGATGCCCAACGGCGCTTGTACTCCGGCCGCTCCAGCAGCCGCAGATACGGATGCGACTCGATCAGCTCGATCCGCCGCTCAACCAATTCGCTGTACGCCGCGGGCCAATGTCCCGGAAGCTCCGTGATCGGAGTGAACCAATGCTGCGGATGGGTGAACCAGGTTGTCTCTTCCTCGCCGGCGGCGATCCGCCGAGCGAGCACAATCTCAAACGCCCGTTCTCCTGGCACAAGACCGGGACGATCCGTACC
>DASXRB010001106.1:0-3337 GCA_036506875.1 Kribbellaceae bacterium
GCGTCGTCGAGCTCGTTCAGGACGTTGCTCATCAGGTGTCTCTTCCTCGCGCGTGCCACAGGTCACCCACGAATGCTCAAAGTGGTGAAAGACGGTCGTTGCCCGGTGGTCACCCCCTGTGGCAGGAGCACCGTCGACAACAGCGTTCAAGTTTGCCACAGCGCCCGGCCGCGGACGAAATCGCCCCACCAGGCCACGGGCCGGTCAGGCGCGCCGCGGCTTGACCAGCCGGACCGTCCCGGGCGGCCCCGCGATCCCGTCCCTGGCCGGCCGGTAGCCCGCCTTGCGGTACCGCTTCAGGTTCCCGTCCGACCGCTCACCGGTGTTCAGCTCGAACCGCACCGCCGCCGCGGGAGCCAGCGACTCCCCCGCCTCCAGCAGCCGGCGGCCCAGCCCGCGGCCCTGCAGGTCCGGGGCGACCATCAGCCGGCTGATCTCCCAGGTCGGCACCGGCCGCTCCGGCTCGGACAGCAGCCGCCCGCGCACCGACCCCACGAGCCGCCCGCCGGCCCCGGACCGGACCACGACGGTCGTCCACTCGTCCAGCGAGCGTCTTATGTCGTCGGCGGTCTCGGTCAACGGCGGGATGTCCAGCGCCTCGTTGACCTGCGCCTCCGACACCCAGCAGGCCCGCTGCAGCGTCAGCAGCTCGGCCGCGTCGGCCGGTTCGGCGGCCCGCGCGACCAGGCCGGCACCGATCTGCCCGGCCAGGTCCGCGCCGAGCGCGCCGGCCATGTCGAGCAGGTCTGGCCGCCGTTCCCGGGTGCGCCGCAGCGACTGCTCGTGCCGCCAGGCGGTGATCGCCGCGTGATGGCCGGACAGCAGCACCTCCGGCACGTCGTGACCGCGCCACGACGCCGGTTTCGTGTAGACCGGGTACTCCAGCAGCCCGTCGGCGTGCGACTCCTCGGCCAGCGACCCCGGGTTGCCGATCACCCCGGGCAGCAGCCGCGCCACCGCCTCCACGACGACCAGGACCGCGACCTCGCCCCCGTTCAGTACGTAGTCGCCGATGGAGATCTCGTCGACCCGCATCCGCTCACCGGCGTACTCGGCGACCCTCGCGTCGATGCCCTCGTACCGCCCGCAGGCGAAAACCAGCCACGGCTCGGCCGCCAGCTCCTCGGCGACACGCTGGGTGAACGGCCGACCGGCCGGCGACGGGACCAGCAGCCGGGGCTGCGCCGACCCGCCGGGTGACGCGATCTCGTCCAGGGCCTCGCCCCACGGCTCGGGTTTCATCACCATGCCCGCGCCGCCGCCGTACGGCGTGTCGTCGACGGTGCGGTGCCGGTCGTGGGTCCAGTCGCGCAGGTCGTGCACGCGGATGTCGAGCAGCCCGGACTCGCGCGCCTTGCCGACCAGGCTGAGGTCCAGCGCGGCGAGGTACTCGGGGAAGATCGACACCACGTCGATCCTCATCGCGCCCCCTCAGCACTCTCGGTGGCCCCCCCGGCGCTCTCCGCGCCCTCGGGGTCCAGCAGCCCCGGCCGGTCGGCCACGACGGCGAACCCGCCGGCGACGTCGACCTGCGGCACCAGCTCCGCGACCAGCGGCACCAGCACCGTGCGCCCGTCCGGCCGCTTCACCTCCAGGAGGTCCTGCGCCGGCAGGTGTACGACGGCCACCACGCTGCCCGCCTCGGCCCCGTCGGCGGTCCGCACGCTCAGCCCGACCAGGTCGCGGTCGTAGAACTCCTCCGGGTCCTCCGGCCGCTCGTCCTCGGCGACCTCGGCCAGCAGTACGACGTTGCGCAGCGCCTCGGCCGCCGTGCGGTCCGCGACCCCGGCGAACTTCACCAGCAGCCGCTCGCCGTGCCACCGCGAGGACGCCACGGTCAGCGCACGGGCAGGCAGCGTCTCGGTCGCCAGCCGGGCACCGGCGACGAACCGGCGCTCGGGCTCGTCGGTGCGGATCTCGATACCGACCTCGCCCTTGATCCCGTGCGCCCGGCCGATCTTGCCGACGATCACCTGCACGAGCCGCTTCCCTGCCCTTCCATCGCAACTGCCTTCATGAAAACGCGGAGGGCCGCATCCCGGGTACGGGACACGGCCCTCCGACCGGAACGTACGACGCTCAGCGTCGCCCGTTCCGGCGGTTGAACTCGTCGACGAAGTCGATCCGGACCGACGAGTCATTGCTCAGGGCACCGACCACGGTACGGATCGCGGTGGCGGTGCGGCCGTTGCGGCCGATCACCTTGCCGATGTCGTCCGGGTGGACGTGCACCTCCAGCGTCCGGCCCCGGCGCAGGTTGCGTGCGCGCACGCTGACGTCGTCCGGGTGGTCGACGATCCCGCGGACCAGGTGCTCGAGCGCCTCGGACTCCACCATCGTCAGGCCTCGTCCGCAGCGCCCGCGGCGGCCTTCTCGCCAGCCGGGGCCTGCTCGGCCTTCGCCTCGGCCTCGTCGGCCTTGACCTCGGCCTTGACCTCGGCCTTGGCCTCGTCGGCCTTCGCGTCGTCCTTCTTCTCGGACTTCTTCGCGGCCTTCTTGGTGACGGCCTCGGACTTGGCCTCGCCGTGCACCTCGGCCAGCGCCTCGTTGAAGATGTCCTGCTTGCTGCGCTTCGGCTCGGCCACCTTCAGCGGCGCCGGCGCGGCCTCGCCCTGAAACTTCTGCCAGTCGCCGCTGGCCTTGAAGATCGCGACCACGGCCTCGGTCGGCTGCGCGCCGACGCCCAGCCAGTACTGCGCCCGGTCCGACTCGACGTGGATGAACGACGGCTCGGTCTTCGGGTTGTACTTGCCGATCTCCTCGATCGCGCGGCCGTCCCGCTTGGTGCGGGCGTCCATCACGACGATGCGGTAGAACGGCGCGCGCTTCTTGCCGATGCGCTTCAGGCGAATCTTGACTGCCACGTTTGTGGGGTCTCCCTCGGATTTCTCATGTCTGGGTGAGCGAACCAGCTGCGCCGTGGGGTGCAACGCGTGACTGCTCGGCGGGCCGCCAGGACGTGGAGTAGAGGGCTGCACGTGGTCCGACGGACTCAGCCCGCCATTGTGCCAGATCTCACCCGCCCACGCCGAATCGCCCTCAGGACGCGCCGGCGCTCTACAGGTACGCGGCGGCCTCCGGCTGCTCGATGTGGACCGCACGCTACGACCGAAAGCGGACGACGACGGTCCGCTTCCGGGTGGCACCGTCAGCTCGTCGTGCCGACCAGGACGTAGCTGAGCTCGCCGTCGAAAGCCTTCGGGTCCGCGGTGCAGGAGCTGTTGCCGACCGCGACCAGACGCAGGGTGTACGTGGTGCCGCCGGTCAGCTCGTAGGCGCCTGCGCCGGGTGCCAGGACCAGGCCGGACAGCCCGAGCTCCTTCGAGGTGCGGTCGGC
>DASXRB010001107.1:0-1509 GCA_036506875.1 Kribbellaceae bacterium
CAGGACGCTGCTGGCCGAGGACCGTACGGACGTCGACGCGGCGGAGCGCGCCGTGGGCTACCCGCTGCGCCAGCACCATCTCGGCCTGGTCTCCTGGATACCCGAACCGACGCAGGGTGGGGAGGGCCTGGCCCGGCTGGACCGGCTCAGCCTGGCGCTCGCCGAGGCGCTCGGTGGTCGGGCCCGGCCGCTGTTCGTGCCGTGCGACGAGTCCGTGGCCTGGTCCTGGCTGCCGACAGGCAGCCGCGGTGAGGTCGCCTACCACCTGCTCGGGAAGACGGTCGAGGATCAGGATCCCAGCGCCCGGATCGCGGTGGGCGAGCCCGCGGCCGGGGCCGGCAGACGCACCGGCAGGCACTGCGGGCGCAGGACGTGGCGAACGCGGCCCGTCCGCAGGCACGCGCCACCACCTTCGCCGAGGTCGGCCCGGTAGCGCTGCTACTGCCCGATCTGGAAGCCACCCGTGGCTGGGTGTGGCAGGTCCTCGGGCAGCTCGCCGACGACGACGAGCACCAGGGGCGGCTGCGGGAGACCGTGCGCGTCTTCCTCGCCACCGGCAACAGTTTCGCCACCACGGCGGAGCGTCTCGTGCTGCATCGGAACACCGTCCAGTACCGGGTGCGCAAGGCGGAGGAGGCAGTCGGGCATCCGATCCAGGACCACCGGGCCGACATCGAGCTGGCGCTGCGGGTCTGCCAGGTGCTGGGCGCCACGGTGCTGCGACCGCCCTCGGCGTGAGGGCCTGAGCCTAGGGCGGCGGCTCGCTGCCGGGCTCAGGGGGAGACGGTGCGCTGGTCGTGCGCTGGTCGTGCGCGGGCCCGACGCCGGTGAGCCGGATGTCGTTCTCGACGCCGGTCACCCCCGCGACTGTCCCGGCTGTGAACTCGGCCTCCTGGCGCTGGTAGGGCCGCTCGGCGGTGCCGGTCAGGGTCACCACGCCGTCCTGGACGGTCGCGTCGATGGTGGCCGGCACCAGGGCGTCGAGCTCGAGTGCCTGGATGACGTCGGCGCGCAGCTCGGCGTCCTCGCGTTGATGCTCGGGGAGCAGCCGGACCTCCAGGTCGTTCCGGATGCTGGTGACTCCGTGCACCCGCCCGGCGGCGTGCGCGGCGTCCTGCTTCTGCCGGAAGCTGGTGACCGTGCCGCGGAGCGTGACGGTGCCGTCGTCATCGGCCGACGCCGTGATCGCCTCGGCGTCGACCTTCGGGTCCGACCGCAACGCGTCGGCGACGTTGCGGTCCAGCGCTGCGTTGGTCATGGTGACGCCCTCCTCGCCGATGTCGCCCGGGTGCCGGTCGGTGCCGCAACGGTAGGAGCGGCAGGCGCCCGCTCGAATCCCCCGAACTCCCCAGTCATCCGCCGGCCGGTCCTGGACCGCGGTCGAGCCGGTCGTTGAGGATGAGCGCGGCGTTGATGAGCGCGTGGTGGGTGAAGGCCTGCGGAGAGTTGCCCAGCTGCCCGTCGGTGCGGCCGATCTCCTCGGAGTAGAGGCCCAGATGGTTGCTGTAG
>DASXRB010001108.1:0-1907 GCA_036506875.1 Kribbellaceae bacterium
CGACGTGGCCGTGCTCGGCGATGTACTCGACGATCGCCTCGACGGTCTCCTCGGTGTACCCGAAGGAGCGCAGGGCCCGCGGGATCGTCTGGTTGACGATCTGCATCGAGCCGCCCCCGACCAGCTTCTTGAACTTGACCAGCGAGAAGTCCGGCTCGATACCGGTGGTGTCGCAGTCCATCATGAAGCCGATCGTGTTGTGGCTCACGAAGCCCGATGCCACGTACGTGACGTTGTCCGGCACCGAGATGTCGTACGTCGGCTGCACGCCACCGTCCTCGTTCGCCGCCACCCGCTCGAACAGGTAGTCAAGCGCGAACGCCAGCCGGTCGTCGTACGTCTCGCTGTAGATCTGACGTGCGGTCGACCGCGAGACCCCACCACTCTTCCCGAGCGACGAGACGACGACCGAGCGGTACGGCGACCCGACCGGGACGATCTCCTCCCACACCGCGCGGGGTAGGAAGATCCGGTCACGGTTGCCGGCCTGCGTGGACTCGATCTCGGGCAGCAGCGCGTTCTTGCGGTTGCTCATGAACCCGACGATCTCGTCGAACGCCAGCGCGTGCTCGATGTTGCGCAGCCGCACCTGGTGGATCGGGCCGCCCCAGCCACTCACGGTCTCGCGTGTCGTCGATGCCAGGCCGAGAGCCAGCAGCACCGACCGGACCTCGCCGGCGAACGTCTCCGAGGAGGTCGACAGCGACGGCACTCGATCGAGCACCGTGCCGTCCGCTTCGAACAGCCCGCGGAGGAACGCGGCGTACACCGCAGGGTGGTTGGTCTCGAGCAGCGCCGACGGCATCCGTGGCGTCCAGCCCTTGCCGGCGTGGTCCTCGGTGGGCTGCAGCTTCGCGAATCCCGCCGCCTTCCACCACCGCGCCAGCCGCACCGAGGACAGCGTCACCTCGACGTAGCCGTCCTTCGTCTCGAGCACCGGCTCCAGGCTGAACAGCTCCTTCGACAGCACCTGCAGCCTGGCGACCACGTCGAGGTCGGTGTTCGCGACGCACAGCCGGATGCCCTTGGCGTGCAGGCTGCCGTCGCCCATGAAGTAGCCGACCAGCTCTGCCAGCTCCGGCGTCACCACGTCCGGCACCTCGGTGTACCGGTCGCCGGCGTAGTACGCGTCATCGAGCACCGGCAGCGGCACCTCACGCGGCTCGCCGACGAGCGTGCCCAGCTGCATCGGCACCAGGTCCGCGGGCTGGATGTCCGCCATCCGCTTCCACACCCAGGCGCCGGTCTCGGGGTCGACGACCTTGATCCGGTGCGCCAGCGTGCCCTGGATCCGGTACCCGCCCTCCGTCACGACCCGGCGGGTCGGCTCCTCGCCGTTGACGAAGAACTTCGTCGCCTGCCGCGGTCCCTCGTCGGTGGACACCATCGCGTCCAGGTCCTGCCAGCGGTCGCCCCACACGTCGCCCAGCTCACCGAGCCGGGTCAGGCCGCGATCCGTCGTCACCAGCGTGTCGGCCGTCAGGCAGCCGGTCGGCGCCAGCACCGAGGCCTGCGCGTTCCGCCACCCGTTCTTGGCGCCGATCTTCAGCACGTCCGCCCAGGCGGCGGTCGCCTCCTTCTGCACGTCCTTGTCGATGTCGTGCATGGTGCGGATCGCGTCGTTGGCCGCGGCGTGCTTGCGCATCACCCGGGTGTGCGCGTCCTTGTTCCGCACGAACCCGTCGTACGGGCCGACCACGCCGGCCAGCTCGGCGGAGCGCTTGTACGACGTGCCGGTCATCAGCGAGGTGATAGCGCCCGCCAGAGCGCGACCGCCGTCGGAGTCGTAAGCGTGACCGGTCGCCATCAGCAGCGCGCCGAGGTTCGCATATCCGATCCCCAGCTGCCGGTACGCACGCGTGGTCTCGCCGATCGCCTCGGTCGGGAAGTCCGCGAAGCAGATCGAG
>DASXRB010001109.1:0-6366 GCA_036506875.1 Kribbellaceae bacterium
CGGTGACGGTCGAGATCACCCGCGGCCAGACCGCCGACGACATCGCGAAGACGCTCGAGGCCAAGGGCGTGGTGAAGAGCGCGAAGGCGTTCCAGCGCGCGGCCCGCGACGACGTCCGCTCCCGCTCGATCCAGGCCGGCACGTACCAGCTGCGCAAGCAGATGTCGGCGAAGGCGGCGCTCGCGCTGCTGCTCGACCCGCAGGCGTCGCAGATCGTGAACCGGGTCAGCGTGCCGTCCGGCAAGACCGTCAAGCAGGCCGCCGCGATCATCCAGGCGTCGAAGGCCGCCAAGCTGCCATCCGGCGCGGTCGCGGCCGCCCTGGCCGAACCACAGACGCTCGGGCTCCCGTCGTACGCGAGGAACCGGCCGGAGGGCTTCCTCTACCCGGAGACCTACGACCTGCCGAAGGGCGCGACGGCGACGTCGATCCTGCGGCAGATGACGAGGCGGTACGCCCAGGTCGCGGCGTCGCTGAAGCTGGAGCAGACCGCGCGCGCGAAGGGCATCGACCCGTACCAGGCGGTGATCGTGGCCAGCCTGATCCAGGCCGAGTCGAACCGGCGCTCGGACTACCCGAAGGTCGCGCGGGTGATCTACAACCGGCTCAACAAGAACATGCCGCTCGGCATGGACTCGACGATCCACTACATCACCGGCCGCACCGGCAGCGTCTACACCACGCCCGCGGACCGGCGGATCGACTCGCCGTACAACACCTACCTGCACACCGGGCTGCCGCCGACGCCGATCAACTCGCCGACCGAGGAGACGCTGCGCGCGGCGCTGAACCCGGCCGCGGGCTCGTGGCTGTACTTCGTGACGGTCAACCTGGACACCGGCGAGACCGCGTTCGCGTCCACGCTGGCCGAGCACGAGGCGAACCGCGCCAAGCTGCGCACCTGGTGCGGGCAGCACCAGAGCCACCCGGGCTGCTAGTGCCCCGTCACGAGAGGTTCGCCACGTTTCCCGACGGCCCAGACGCCCGCTGGCGGCGTTGTCGTCGTCGCCCGATGCTCCGCATCGAACTCCTCCTCCGCCTTGCCAGCGAACGACTGGACCGCCGGGAACCGCACCAACCTCTCGTGACGGGGCACTAGGATGCGCTGCGCAGTCCTCGGGCGGCCGATCGCGCACTCGTTGTCGCCGGCGATGCACCGGGCGGCGTACGCCGAGCTCGGGCTGGGCTGGACCTACGAGTCGTACGACGTCGGTGAGGACGAGCTGGCCGGGTTCCTGGCCTCGGCCGGGCCGGACCTGCGCGGGCTGTCGCTGACGATGCCGCTGAAGCGGGTCGCGCTCGACCTCGCGGACGCCGCCGACGAGACCTCGAAGCTGGTCGGCGCGGCGAACACGCTGCTGCTCGAACCCGGCGGCGTCCGGATCGCGGCGAACACCGACGTCCCCGGCCTGGTCGCGGCGTTCTCCGAACGCGGCATCACGACCGCGGAGAGCGCGGTGGTGCTGGGCGGCGGCGCGACGGCGGCGTCCACGCTGGCCGCCCTGGAACGGCTCGGGGTGCGCGACGTGACGCTGGTCGTGCGAGAGGCCGCGCGTGCCGACGCCGTACGACATGTGGCTGATGTGCTTCGGGTTCGGCTGGCTGTGGCGACATTCGGCCGCGCCGGCGAGGTGGGCGGTCACGACCTGTGCGTGTCGACGCTGCCGGGTGGTGCGGGGGACGCGTGGGCGGACCACTTCGCGGCGGTGGCACCGGTGGTGTTCGACGTCGCGTACCACCCGTGGCCGACGGCGCTGGCGGTGGCCGCACACCGGATCGGAACCGAAGTGTTGAACGGTCTTGACCTTCTCGTGCATCAAGCGGGGTACCAGGTGGAGATGATGACCGGCGAGTCGCCGGCTCCGCTGGCGGCCATGCGCGCGGCCGCACGGGAGGAGCTGATCGAGCGTGAACGGGGAACATCTGGTTGACCGCCGGACCGTGGTCGGAGCCGGGGCGGTGCTCGCCACGGGACTCGCGACCGGCTGCCGCGGGTCGCACCGCGGCGGCGGTGCCGACGGGCTGACCGCGAGGACGACGTCACCGGACTGGGCCGAGCTCGACCGCCTGTGCGCCGGCGGGGTCTACCGCCCCGGGACGACCGGGTACGAGACGATGCTGCAGCTGTTCGACCCGCGCTACGACTCGGTGCGCCCGGCCGCGGTCGTCCGGGCCGCGAACGTGATGGACGTGCGGCAGTCGGTGCTGTTCGCGCGGCGCAACGGCCTGGTGTGCGTGCCGAAGTCCGGCGGGCACTCGTACGTCGGCGCCTCGACGGTGTCGAACGGGATCGTGATCGACCTGCGGGCGCTGAACTCGATCTCCTACCGCGGCGGCGGCGTCGTCGCGATCGGCGCCGGGGCGAAGCTCTACGACGTGCACGCGACATTGGACCGGTACGGCCGGTCGCTACCCACCGGGACCTGCCCGACCGTCGGAGCCGGCGGGCTGACGCTCGGCGGCGGCATGGGCCCCGGCACCCGGACCTACGGCCTGACCTGCGACCGGGTGATCTCGATGGACGTGGTGCTCGCGGACGGCCGGCTGGTGCCGGCGAACGCCACGCAGTATCCGGACATGTTCTGGGCGCTGCGCGGCGGCGGTGGCGGGAACCTCGGCATCGTCACCAACATCAGGTACCGCACCATCCCGGCCCGCACCGTCGGCACTTTCAGCCTGCGCTGGCCGCTGTCCCGCGGCCTCGCCGTGGTGCGGGGATGGCAGCGCTTCGCCGCCGAGGCACCGGACTCCTACTGGGCCAACGTGCACCTCGATGCGCACTCCGACGGCACCGTCGCGGTGCGCGCGGTCGGGGTGTCGCGGACCGGCTCGGCGACCGAGGCGGCCGCGCTGCTGGAGTCGATGGCCGGCTACCGGGCGAGCTCGCGGTCGTTCGCGACCCGGTCGCACCTGGACGCGGTGAGGTACCTCGGCGGCGGCACCACCAGCCCCCGCACCGGCTTCACGGCCGGCTCGGACGTGCTGCGCGGCCCGATGGACCCGGCCGCGATCGACGCGACGATCGCGGTGGTCCGCGCCCGCGCGGCGGCCGGCCTGACCGGGTCGGCGATCCTCGATCCGCTGCACGGGCAGTCCGCCGGCCAGCCGCCGGGCGGTTCCTCGTGGCCGTGGCGGTCGGCGCTCGGGGTGATCCAGTGGTACGCCGGCCTGGCGGACCACCCGGCCGGCTCGGCGTACTCCTCGGCCCGCGGCTGGATCACCGACGGGCACCAAGCGGTGGCGCGGTTCTCGGCCGGCGGGTACGTGAACTACGTCGAGCCGGGCCGCTCGGTGGCGTCGTACTACGGGGCGAGCTGGATCCGGCTGCGCGCGCTGCGGGCGAAGTACGACCCGAGCCACTTCTTCCGCTCGCCGACCGGCATCTCCTGACCGGCAGTGCCCGGCTTCCCGTTGCGGGGGCGGGCACTAGGCTGCGGGACTGTGTCCTGGGTGCTGGTGATCGCGGCCGCAGTCGTGTGCGGTGTGGTGGCTTACATGGCCGGGCCGTGGTTGCTGCGGCGGATCCCGGAACCGACGCTGGCGGAGGGGGTCACGAAGACGCCGTACGCGCGGCTCGCGACCCGGCGTGCGGCGCTGTGGTGCGGCGCGATCGCCGTCCTGGCCGGCGGGCTGCTGGCGTGGCGGCTCGGCTGGTCGGCCCCGCTGGCGGCCTGGCTGGTGCTCGCCGTCTCCGGCGCCGTGCTCTGCTACATCGACCTGCTGACCCGGTTCTTGCCGTCGGCAATCATCTGGCCGACGTACGGCGCCGTCGCCGTGCTGCTGGTGGTGGGGTCCGCGGTCACGGGCAACTGGCACGCGCTGCTCCGGGCGGTCGAGGGCGGCGCGCTGGCGTTCGGGTTCTTCTACCTGATGTGGTTCGTGTACCCGAAGGGGATCGGGTTCGGCGACGTCCGGCTGTCCGGGCTGCTCGGCGGAGCGCTCGCCTGGCTGGGCTGGGGCCAGCTGATCCTCGGCATGTACGGCGGGTTCGTGCTCGGCGCGGTGCTCGGGATCGTGCTCACGGTGGTGCGGGTGTTCGAGCGCAAGGCGTTCGCGTTCGGCCCGTTCATGCTCGCCGGCGCGCTGTTCGGCGCGCTGGCCGGCGCCCCCGTCGCACACGCGTACCTGAGCTAGGAGTACCGCTGCCGCCAGCCGGTCTCCGGCAGGTACTCACCGTGCAGCCGCTCCGGCTGGGTGAACTCCAGCACCAGGTCGTCGGCCAGCTCCAGGATCGTGCCGCGCCCCTCGACCGCGAAGACCAGCTCCGGCGGCAGCGCGGTCTCGCCGTGCCACGCGCCGAGGATGTTCCCGCAGATCGCTCCGGTCGAGTCGCTGTCACCCGAGTGCGTGACCGCCGTCTCCAGCGCGTCCAGGAACTGGTCCGGCGCGGGGGCGGTGAGTGCGGCGTACACCGCGATCGCGAGCGCCTCCTCCGCCACCCAGCCACCGCCGAGCGACTCCACCGCCGCCACGGCCGGCTGCGCACCCCGTGCCAGTACCCGCGCCGCCCGCAACGCCGTCACCGTCTCGGTGTCGTTGCGCAGGGCAAGCAGGTCGATGGTGACGTCCAGTGCCCGGTAGAGCTCGTCACCCGCGACCAGCCGGTGCACGATCATCGCCAGCGCGCCCGCCGCGAGCTTCCCGGTCGGGTGCCCGTGGGTGTAGCCGGCCGCCTCCGCCGCGGCGTCGAAGTACCAGTGCTCCGCAGCACCGTCGGGCGGCAGCAGCCCGAACGGCGCCACCCGCATCACCCCGCCACAGCCTTTCGAGCCGTTCGCCGCCTGGCCGCCGTACTGCCTGATCCTCGGCGCCCCGCCGCGCGCGGTGGTGAGCGCCTCCAGGCAGGTCAGACCCGGCGCACGCCGCGCATAGAGCCACGCGTGCGCGTCGAGCCACCCGGCGCCCGCGGGCGGCCCGGGCAGCAGCTGGGTGTCGAGCCAGCGGTCGTACGCCGAGTGCACGACCGCGACCGTCAGCCCGAGCCCGCGGTCGCGCAGGATCCCGGCCCGGACCAGCCCGTCGGCCGTGTAGAGCGTCATCTGGGTGTCGTCGGTGACGGTCCCGGCGGGCGCGCCGTCGGGATGCGGCAGGAACCGCCGCACCGTCCCGTACGCCGACCGGATCGCCGCGACGCCGAGGAACTCCACCGGTGCCCCGAGCGCGTCCCCGATCGCCCCGCCCAGCAACGAACCCCGCACCCGCGACCGATAAGCCTCCGCCTCCGCCCTCAGCACTCGCAGATCCTCCCACGCGCCCGGGCCTGAGACACCCGCCCGGAAGCTGGACGGGCCCGTGACAGAATCGCGGCATGCTGCGCTGGCTCACGGCCGGCGAGTCGCACGGACAAGCGCTCGTCGCCGTACTCGAAGGTCTTCCCGCAGGCGTCTCGGTCACCTCCGACGACGTCGCCGACGCGCTCGCCCGGCGCCGGCTCGGCTACGGCCGCGGTGCCCGGATGAAGTTCGAGCGCGACGAGGTGACCTTCCTCGGCGGTGTCCGGCACGGCCTCACCCTGGGCAGCCCGGTGGCGATCCAGGTCGGCAACACCGAGTGGCCGAAGTGGGAGACCGTGATGTCACCCGACCCGGTCGACCCCGAGGTGCTCGCCGACCAGGCCCGGAACGCGCCGCTGACCCGGCCGCGCCCGGGCCACGCCGACCTGGTCGGGATGCAGAAGTACGGCTTCGACGAGGCCCGCCCGGTGCTGGAGCGCGCCAGCGCCCGCGAGACCGCCGCCCGGGTCGCGCTCGGAGAGGTCGCCGCCCGCTTCCTGCGCCAGGCGTACGGCATCACGATCGTCAGCCACGTCGTCGAGCTCGGCACGGTGAAGGCTCCGTACGGCGTGATCCCGTCGTACGACGATCTCGCCACGCTCGATGCCGACCCGCTGCGCTGCCTCGACGCCGAGGCCGGCAAGGCGATGGTCGCCGAGGTGGACGCCGCGCAGAAGGCCGGCGACACCCTCGGCGGGGTCGTCGAGGTGGTCGTCGACGGGCTCCCGCCGGGCCTCGGCAGCCACGTGCACTGGGACCGCCGGCTGGACGCGAGGCTGGCCGGCGCGCTGATGGGCATCCAGGCGATCAAGGGTGTCGAGGTCGGCGACGGCTTCGAGCTCGCGCGGACGCCGGGGTCGAAGGCGCACGACGAGATCGTGTCCGACGACGGTGTGGTCCGTCGTACCTCCGGGCGCTCCGGTGGCACGGAGGGCGGGATGAGCACCGGCGAGACGCTGCGCGTCCGGGCCGCGATGAAGCCGATCGCGACCGTGCCGCGGGCGCTGGCGCGCTCCAGCACCGGGCGGGCCTCGTCGAAGCCGTACTTCTGCATCCCGACCAGGTCGGCGTGGCCCGGGCGCGGCCGGGTCAG
>DASXRB010001110.1:0-2768 GCA_036506875.1 Kribbellaceae bacterium
CTGGCGGCCCACCCCCGCACACGAGCGGATGCGAATCCTGCTGCGGGCGGCGGAGCTCGCCGACCAGCGAGCCGCCGAGATCGCCCGCACGATCAGTGCCGAGGTCGGCAAGACGATCACCGAGGCCACCGGCGAAGCGGCCCGGTCCGGAGAGATCATCCGGCTCGCGGCCTTCGAGGGCGCCCAGCTGTACGGCGACACACTTCCCCTGGATGCCAGCCCCGGAACCGGCCTGGACAAGATCGGCTTCACTGTGCGCCAGCCGTGCGGCGTGGTCGTGGCGATCTCGCCGTTCAACTACCCGGCCCTGCTGGTCATGCACAAGGTCGCGCCCGCGCTGGCCGCCGGCAACGCGGTCGTCCTGAAGCCGGCCCGCACCACCCCGCTGACGGCGCTCGCGCTGGCCGCCTGCTTCGTCGACGCCGGTCTGCCGGCGGGGGTGCTGTCGGTCCTCACCGGCCCGGGCGGTGAGCTGGGCGACGCACTGGTCTCCGATCCGCGGGTCCGCAAGGTCTCCTTCACCGGGTCCACCGGCATCGGTGAGCGCATCACCCGGATGGCCGGAGTGAAGAAGCTGTCGCTGGAGCTGGGCGCCTCATGTCCGGTGATCGTGCTCCCGGACGCCGATCTCGAGCTGGCTGCGAGCGCTGTCGCAACGGGTGGCTACGTCAACGCCGGCCAGGTGTGCATCTCGGTGCAGCGGGTCATCGCCCACCCGGCGATCAGCGGCGACTTCCTCGACGCCCTCGTACCCAAGGTCGAGGCCATCCGGACCGGAGACCCGTCCTCGCCGGAGACCGGGATGGGAACGCTCATCAACACCGCCGAGGCAGAGCGGGTGCGGCGGGCCATCGTCACCGCCGCCGAGGGGGGCGCCCGGGTCCTGACCGGCGGGGAGCGCGACGGGAGCTTCGTTGCGCCCACGGTCGTCGCCGACGTGGACCCCGCCTCACCGCTCAGCCAGCAGGAGCTGTTCGGGCCCGCTGTGACGGTCAGCACCGCCGCCGGGGCAGCGGCGATCGCGCAGGCCAACGGCACGGCGTACGGCCTGGCCGCCGGCGTCTTCACCTCCGACGTCGCCGGCGCGGTCCGGGCGATCCGGGAGATCGACGCGGGCAGTATCCACATCAACTGGACGCCGCTGTGGCGCGCGGACCTCATGCCGTACGGCGGCCTCAAGGGCAGCGGCGTCGGCAAGGAAGGCCCCCGCTGGGCCGTCCAGGAGATGACCGAGCTCAAGACCGTCGTCCTGCACGGCCGGCCCTGGTAGAGCGGGGAGAAAGACACATGAGCAACCCATCCCGGAGCACCGTGCGGCTGACCGTCGCGCAGGCCCTGATCACCTACCTTTCCCGGCAGTACTCGGTGGCCGACGGGCGTCGCCGCCGGCTGATCCCCGCCGCCCTGGGCATCTTCGGTCACGGCAACGTGGCCGGTCTCGGTCAGGCGCTGGACCAGCTCAGCGACGCGCTGCCGTTCGTTCAGGGCCGCAACGAGCAGGCCCTCGTGCATCTGGCCACCGGCTACGCCAAGGCGACCCGCAGGCACGCGGCCCTCGCGGTCACCGCCTCCATCGGTCCCGGCGCGTTGAACATGGTCACCGGCGCGGGCCTGGCCACGGTCAACCGGCTGCCGGTGCTGCTGCTGCCCGGCGACACCTACGCGACCCGTCGACAGGGCCCGGTGCTGCAGCAGCTGCAGCATCCGACCGAGGCCGACGTCAGCGTGAACGACGCGTTCCGGCCGGTCTCCCGGTTCTTCGACCGCATCACCCGGCCCGAGCAGCTGCTGACCGCGCTGCCTGCCGCGATGCGAGTGCTCACCGACCCGGTGGAAGCCGGCGCCGTGGTGTTGTCGCTGCCGCAGGACGTGCAGTCACACGCGTACGACTGGCCCGTCGAGCTGTTCACCGAGCGGGACTGGACGATCCGGCGCCCACTGCCCGACCCCGACGAGGTCGTCGCCGTCGCCCGGATGCTCGCCACGGCGCAGAGACCGCTGATCATCGCCGGTGGCGGGGTGATCTACTCCGGCGCGACTCGTGAGCTGGAGGCGCTCGCCGCTGCGACCGGGATCCCGGTCGCCGAGACCTTCGCCGGCAAGGGCGCGGTGCAGCAGCGCGCCTGGTGGCAGCTCGGCGGCATCGGCCTGGAAGGCACGCCGGCCACCAACGAGCTGGCCCGCGAAGCAGACCTCGTCCTCACCGTGGGTTCCCGGCTGACCGACTTCGCGACCGCGTCGCAGTCACTGTTCCAGAACCCCGAGGTGCGCTTCGCCAGCATCAACGTCAACGTGCACGACGCGCACCGGCTGGGCGCCACCGGGATCCACGCCGACGCGAAACGCGCCCTGGCCGCGCTGACCCGGGCCGCCGAGGACGCGCGCATCACCGCTTCGGCCGCCTGGCAGCAGCGGGTCCGCGACCGTGTCGCCGAGTGGGCTCCGGTGCGCGCTGCCGCACTGGATCCGGACGTGCCGTTCGACATCTCCTCGGTGCCGGCCGGCGCGGACGTGGTGCCGGACACCGGCGCCGTGCTCACGCAGGGCCAGGTCATCGGTCTGCTGCAGGAGCACGCCCGGCCCGGCGACACCGTCATCGCCGCCGCCGGTGGGCCGCCGGGGGACCTGCAGAAGGTCTGGGACGCCACGGACGGCCGCTACTGCCACCTGGAGTTCGGCTTCTCCTGCATGGGCTACGAGATCCCGGCAGCCCTGGGCGTCCGGCTGGCCGTACCGGACCGCCGCCAGCGGGTGGTGTCCCTCGTCGG
>DASXRB010001111.1:0-2491 GCA_036506875.1 Kribbellaceae bacterium
CGGTCGTCGGGATCGCGGCGCTGATCGCCGCATGCGGCGGCCTCGACATACATCCACCAACCAGTTCACCCTGGATCCGCCGAGGCCCCACCCGGATTCTCCCGGGCCCGCCGGACAACCAGATCCCGGATCTCCTGCCGGCACGATGGGCGGCCCAGCCGGCTCGGATACGTCCAGTGGCGCTTGACCAACCGCCGATGCCAGGCCAGCAGCGTGGCCGGGGTGACCAACCGGTGGCTGCGTAGCCAGGCCGGCAACACTTGGCTCAGCGCAGACAGAACCGCCCGTCTGCTGTCAGCAGATTCGCTTGGCCCGCCGACGGTAGCGATCCCATGGTGGACGCAGAGGCAGGGACGAGGGCGAGGGAGCGGTCATGCAGTTCGCCGCAGAGGTGACCGCGTGGAACACGGGAACGCTCGACGACCAGGTGGCCGCTCGGCTGCTGTACCAGCGCATCATCGTGCTGGGGTCCGAGGTGGACGACCAGGTCGCGAACCGGTTGTGCGGGCAGCTTCTGCTGCTGTCGGCGGAGGATCCGCGCAGCGACATCAGCCTGTACATCAACTCGCCGGGCGGCTCGGTCAGCGCCGGCCTGGCGATCTACGACACGATGTGCCTGATTCCCAATGACGTCAGTACGTTGGCGATGGGGTTGGCCGGCAGCATGGGCCAGTTCCTGCTGTCCGCGGGTACGCCCGGCAAGCGGTTCAGCCTGCCGCACGCGCAGATCCTGATGCACCAGGGCTCGGCCGGGTTCGGCGGTACGGCGGCCGACGTGGAGATCTACGCCGAGCAACTCGAACGGGTCGGTACCACCCTCCTGCGCCTGATCTCCCAGCACACCGGACAGCCGTTGGAGACGGTCGAACGGGACAGCCAGCGGGACCGCTGGTTCACCGCGGACGAGGCCCGCGGGTACGGCCTGATCGACCACATCCTGGACCGGGTCGAGGACGTACGTCCGGTGACCGCCCGCCGCGTGGTGGGGGTGGGCGCGTGAGCCAGTACACGATCCCGACGGTGGTGGAGAGGACCCCGAACGGCGAGCGGGCGTACGACATCTACTCGCGGCTGCTCTCCGAGCGGATCATCTTTCTGGGCACGGAAATAGACGACGGCGTCGCCAACGTGGTGATCGCGCAACTGCTCCACCTGGAGTCCGTCAGCGAGCAGGAGATCGGGCTGTACATCAACTCTCCGGGCGGCTCGTTCAGCGCGCTGACCGCGATCTACGACACGATGCGCTACGTCCGCTGCGACGTCGCCACGATCTGCGTTGGGCAGGCGGCGTCCGCGGCCGCCGCGCTGCTGGCCGCCGGTACACCGGGCAAGCGGGCGGTACTCCCGCACGCGAAGGTGACGCTGCACCAGCCGTCCACCCAGGCCCGGGGAACCTTGCCCGACCTCGCGGTACAGGCCAAGGAGATGGCCAAGGTACGGGCTGAGATGGACGAGATTCTCAGTCAACACACCGGTCATCCGGCCGCGAAGATCCGGGCCGACACCGACCGGAGCCTGACGTTGTCCGCGCGGGAGGCCGTCGCGTACGGACTCGCCGATCGGGTCACCACGTACCGAAAGGCGCGCTCGGGAGAGCTCGTACGCGCGAACTGATCAGGCGGCCAGCAGGACGACGTCACCGGAGCCGCGCGTCGGCGGCGTGGCATCGCGGCGCCGACGCGCGGCTCCGAGCAGTACCACCGGGGCGGCCTCCTTTACGAGGTCCCGCCCCACCTCGGCGAGCAGGTCGGACAGCTCGATCCGCAGCGCGTCACACACCGCGGCCAGCACCTCGGAGCTGGCCTCCTTGCGGCCACGCTCCACTTCGGACAGATACGGTACCGAGACCCGGGCGTCGCGCGCGACATCGGCGAGCGTACGGCGCTGCTCCAGCCGGCTTCGGCGTAGGACATCGCCGATCAGCGTGCGCAGCAGCGGTCGGGACCGCCGCCGGCGCCCGCCGGGACCGATGTACGCCAGATCCGGCACCGGGTCACCATACCCAGACCGGCACGGCGACCCATACCCGTACCCCGGTCATTTCGCGCGCAGCGTAAGCAGTCCATCGACCAGCCGGGCGGTGACCGGCGTGGCGATCCCGTGCCGTCGTGCGGCCCGTAGGACCGCGCCGCCGATCGCGTCGAGCTCGGTCGGTCGGCCGGCTTCGGCGTCCCGCTGCATCGAGGACTTCAGGCCGGCTGGCGCCAGGTCGAACATGCCGAGGATCGCGGCGACGTCCACCCGCGTGCCTTCCGCCGCCGCCACCGCCGCGACTTCGGCGGCCACCGCGTCCAGGTCGGCGCGCCGCTGCTCGCGGACCAGCCCGACCGGCGCTGCGGCGTACGTGGTGAGCAATGCCAGGGGAGCGAGGAGCGCGAGCTTGTCCCACAACAGGCTCGTCTCGTCGTCCCGGATCGTGACGTCGAGCCCGGCCTGCCGTAATTGGTCGGCCAGCGCGTCGACGCGTTCGCCGGGCGCGGTGTCACTGGCC
>DASXRB010001112.1:0-3254 GCA_036506875.1 Kribbellaceae bacterium
CGCTGCTGGTCGACGACGTGCGCGCCTTCTTCCGTAATCTGCGCTCATGAGGACGGCACCCGTGCTCGGGCAGCGCGTGCTCAACCGCGCGCTGCTCGGGCGCCAGCACCTGTTGTCCCGGGCAACGATGCCCGCGCTGGCGATGGTCGGGCACCTGGTCGGCCTGCAGGCGCAGGCACCGCTCGCGCCGTACGTCGGGCTGTGGTCCCGGATCGACGCCTTCGCCCCCGAGGAGCTGGCGTCGCTGCTCACCTCGCGCCGGGTCGTGCGGTCGTCGCTGATGCGCAGCACCGTGCACCTCGCGACCGACGCCGACGCCCTGACGCTGCCGCCGCTGCTGCGCTCGATGAACGCGGCCGGCTTCGCCGGTCATTTCGCGAACCGGCTGGGCGGCATGGACGTGGACGCCGTGGTGCGGGCCGGCGCCGAGCTGCTGGCCGAACGGCCGCGGACCCGCGCCGAGCTCAAGAACCTGCTCGGCGCGCGCTGGCCGCAGTGGGACCCGGGCTCGATGGCGTACGCGACCAGCTACCTGGTCCCGACCGTCCAGGTCACGCCGCGCGGCCTGTGGGGCCGGAACGGCCCGGCCGCGCTCACCACGCTGGAGACCTGGCTCGGCCGCCCGCTCGACCCCGCCCCGTCGATCGACGCGGTGGTACGACGCTACGTCGCCGCCTTCGGTCCCGCGTCGGTCAAGGACGTGCAGACGTGGTCCGGCCTGACCCGGCTGCGCGAGGTCGTCGAGCGGCTGGACCTGCGGCGCTACACCGATGCCGACGGCAACGAGTTCTACGACGTCGCGGAGGCGGCGCTGCCCGACCCCGACACCCCCGCGCCGGTACGGTTCCTGCCGGAGTACGACAACGTCCTGCTCTCCCACGCCGACCGCTCCCGCATCATCCCCACCGGCCGCCGCGTACCCCTGCCACCCGGCAACGGCGCCTCGACCGGCACGGTCCTGGTCGACGGCATGTTCCAGGCCCTGTGGACGCTCCGCCGCACCGACGACACCTGCGTCGTACAGCTGGAACCGTTCCGCAAGCTCACCGCCATCGAGGAGGAAGCCCTCGAGGCCGAGGCCGCCCGCCTGGTCGCGTTCGTCTCCCCGGAGGCGGACGCCGCGCTCGACGTCGTACAAGACGGTCTGTGAACACGTCGAAGGGGCGGTGAACAGGACATTCCCTGTTCACCGCCCCTACACGGTGTGCCGCGTCAGCCCGGTCAGGCGGACTCGGCGACCAGGTCCTCGCGCGGCTCGGCGAAGTGGCACGCCGCGGTGTGGCCCTCGCCGGCCCTGGCCGGCCGGGCCAGCAGCGGCTCGGTGGTGGCGCAGATGTCCTGCGCCTTCCAGCAGCGGGTCCGGAACCGGCAGCCACTCGGCGGGTCGATCGGGCTCGGCACGTCGCCGACCAGACGGATCCGCTCCTTCGGCGGGGTGCCGCGCACCACGCCGATGTCCGGCGCGGCCGACAGCAGCGCCTGCGTGTACGGGTGCTGCGGGGCGCCGTAGATCTCGTCCCGGGTCCCCATCTCGACGATCTTGCCGAGGTACATCACCGCGACCTGGTCGCAGAAGTGCCGCACCACGCCGAGGTCGTGCGCGATGAAGATGAACGAGATGCCCAGGTCCTTGCGCAGGTCGTCCATCAGGTTCATCACCTGCGCCTGGATGGACACGTCCAGCGCGGAGACCGGCTCGTCGGCGACGATCACCTGCGGCTCCACCGCGAGCGCCCGGGCGATGCCGATGCGCTGCCGCTGACCGCCGGAGAACTCGTTCGGGTACCGGTTGTGGTGCTCCGGGTTCAGGCCCACACGCTCCAGCAGCTCGGAGACGCGGTCCTTCTCCTGGCCCTTGGGGACCAGGTTGTGGACCCGCAGCGGCGTACCGATGATGGTGCCGACCGTCTGCCGGGGGTTCAGCGAGCTGTACGGGTCCTGGAAGACGATCTGGAGCTCCCGCCGGAACGGCCGCAGCTCCCGCTCCTTCATCGTGGCCAGGTCGTTGCCCTTGAACAGGATCTGTCCCGACGTCGGCTGCAGCAGCCGGACGATGGCGCGGCCGGTGGTGGACTTGCCACAACCGGACTCGCCGACCAGGCCGAGGCTGGCGCCGGCGTGCAGGTCGAAGCTGACCCCGTCGACGGCCTGCACGACCTTCTTCTTGCGGGCCAGCCCGGCGGCCTCCTTGATCGGGAAGTGCATCGTCAGGTCACGCACGGACAGCAGCGGCGTGCCCTTGTCGTGTGGCTCGGTGGCCCCTTCCGGGCCGGCGTCGCGCACGGTGTTCGTCGTCATCTCTCTCCTCCGGCCCGGGATCAGCCGAGCCTCGGCTCGACCTCTGCGGCGTATACGCCGTGCGGGTCGCGCAGGTGGCAACGGGACGTGTGGTTACCGGCCCCGTCGACGGGCAGCAGCTCGGGCAGGTCGTTCTTGCAGCGCCCGCCCAGCACGCGGTCCACGTACGGGCAACGCGGGTTGAACGAGCAGCCGTCCGGCAGGGCCAGCAGGCTCGGCGGCAGGCCCTTGATCAGCCGCAGCCGGTCGTTCTCGGCCGACACCGTCGGGATCGACTCGAGCAGGCCCCAGGTGTACGGCATCCGCGGCTGCGCGAGGACGTCCTCGGCGGTGCCGTACTCGACGCAGCGGCCGGCGTACATCACCAGGACGTCGTCGGCCATCTCGGCGACCACGCCGAGGTCGTGCGTGATCAGCACGATCGCCGAGCCGAACTCCTTCTGCAGGTTGTTCAGCAGGTCCAGGATCTGCGCCTGCACGGTCACGTCGAGCGCGGTGGTCGGCTCGTCCGCGATCAGCAGCTTCGGGTCGTTCACCAGCGACATCGCGATCATCGCGCGCTGCCGCATACCACCGGAGAACTCGTGCGGGAACTGGTTGAACCGGCGCTGCGGGTTCGGGATGCCGACCAGGTCGAGCATCTCGATGGCGCGCTTCTTGGCCGTCTCCTTGCCGGCGCCCTTGTGGTGCACCAGGTACGCCTCGATGATCTGGTGCCCGACCGTGAACAGCGGGTGCAGCGACGACTGCGGGTCCTGGAAGACCATCGCCACCTGGCCGCCGCGGACCTTGCGCAGCTCGGCCTCGGGCATCCCGACGATCTCGGTGCCGCCCAGCTTGATGGAGCCGGTCATCCTGGTGCGACGCATGTCGTGCAGACCGAGGACCGCCATGCTGGACACGGACTTGCCGGAACCGGACTCGCCGACGATGGCCAGCGTGCGGCCGAGCGGGAC
>DASXRB010001113.1:0-7071 GCA_036506875.1 Kribbellaceae bacterium
GGTCCAGGTAGGATGTCCTCGACGGACTCCGGCAGGCTCGCGAACGGCTCCTCCTGGCGGAGGTTCCCGACCGTCTTCTTCGGATAGCCGGCGTCGACGGAGCGGTAGTCCGGGCCGGAGTAGCGGACGTAGTGGTCGCCCGAGAACAGGTAGGTCTTCTCGCCGCGCCAGACGAACGCGGCGTCGACCCGGCCGGTGCGGTCGTCCGGGACGAACGGGTTGCGGGAGATGCCCCACCGGTCCCGGATCGGGACCAGCGCGGAGAACGCGCCGTCGGCGTAGCGCGCATAGCTGTCCCCGAAGAAGAAGTACGTCGCCCCGTCGAGAGCGGTGAACGCCGCCCGCAGCCGGTTGGGTGCGTCGAGGCCTTGGCCGAAACCGCGCCATATCCGGTCGATCGGCCGCGGGTAGGACCAC
The DNA here is from genome assembly GCA_036506875.1 of Kribbellaceae bacterium. Classification (GTDB taxonomy): domain Bacteria; phylum Actinomycetota; class Actinomycetes; order Propionibacteriales; family Kribbellaceae; genus DASRHY01. Next base: position 418 of record DASXRB010001113.1, read on the forward strand.
TTGCCGGTCCTGTCGCTGTACGACACGCAGCGCTCGCCGCTGAGCAGGAGCATCGTGTCGCCCTCGAACAGCACGGCGTCCGGCACCGGGAACCCCTCCGGCGCCTGCCAGAAGCCCGCGTCGGTGACCGCCGGGTACCCGTCGTCGGGCCGGCTGTAGTCGGTGCCGGAGTAGACGACGTAGCGCATCGCCCCGGCGGCGTCCGGCTTCTCGAACAGGTAGGTCTTGCCTTGCCGTACGTAGGCGAGGGTGACGCTGGTGAGGCCGCCCCAGTGCTCGCGGATGGGCACCGGGTCGCCGTCGATGGTCGTGCCGGCGTCCGGGTAGACGACGTACTGGTCGTCGCTGAACAGGTAGGTCTTGCTGTCCCGTCCGACGAACGCGGCGTCGACCCGGTTGTTGTGGTAGATCGCGTTCCGTGGCCGGCCCCACTCCTCCACGAGCGGGTACTCCCGGTTCAGCTGGACGTTGAAGCAGGACGCGCCCTTGAACAGGTAGGTGTTGCCGTCCACTCCGGACAGCACCGCGTCCAGGCCGGTCCGGAACCGCTCCGGCACGGTGCGCAGCGTCCGTGGCCGGTACGGCGTGGCCGTGACCGAGCGCCCTTCGAGCGCGGACCGCCGGGTCCAGCCGTCGGCTCCCTCCACCAGCACCGCGCCGTCCTCGGTGAAGGCGCCCTTCACCTCGGTCAGGCCGAGGTCGTCGTAGCGGCGGTAGGCGGAGGCGGAGACGGCGTGGCACTCCGAGCCGCGGAACAGGTACGCGGTGCGCCGGTCGGCGAACGCCGCGTCGACGCCGTCCAGCGTCACGTCGAGACCGGCCAGTCCGGCTTCGGCGGCCAGCGCCGCGATGCTGCGCGGGTACCCGTCCTGCACCACGGCGTAGTTGCGGCCCTCGTAGCGGACGAACTGGTTCCCGGAGAACAGGTAGGTGTAGGTGCGCGGCACCTCGACGCCGTCGACCGTCTCGGTGACCCCGGTGACGAGCGTGGCGTCCACCTTGCCGGTGCGGCCCAGGTTGTTGACCACGTTGCCCCAGAAGGTGGAGACGGTGGCCGGGTACCAGTCGTCGATCCTGGTGTAGTCGTCGGTCGAGTAGCGGACGTACTGCGGGCCGGAGAACACGTAGGTGCGGCCGTCCTGGCCGACGAACGCGGCGTCCACCCGGTCGAACGGGATGCTGTCCCAGTGCTCGCGCAGGCCCAGCGGCTCGGACCACCAGCGGTGCCTGGCGTCGAACCAGACGAACCTGTCGCCGGCGAACAGGTACGTCCGCCCGTCCCGCCCGGTGAACACGGCGTCGACGGAGCGGAGGTCGAAGCCGGCGGGCAGGTTCCACCAGTTGTCCGACAGCGGCTTCGGGTAGCCCGCGTCCGGCGTGCCGTAGTCCTTCGTCGAGTAGCGGACGTAGAACCGGGACCCGTCGCCGTAGACCTTGACCCGCAGGCCCTCCCGCCGGACCGTGAGCGAGATCCCCTCCTCGGTGGTGAGCTGCCACTCCGGGGCCTTGCCCTTGACCCGGGACGGGGACAGGCCGTGCTCGAGGAACCGGTTCCGCAACGCGGCGGTGAGCTCCCCGGCGTCCAGATCGGCCTCGTGCGCGACCGGCAGGTCGAACAGCAGCCCGCCGACGCCGAACAGGTACGCGTTGCCGTCCATCACGAACGACGCGTCCACCCGGCTCAGCCCGCCCCAGTCCCGGGCGATCGAGCGCGGGTAGCCGAGGTCCACAGTGGAGTAATCGGCGGTGGAGTACCGCAGGTAGGTGCTCCCGCTGAACAGGTACGTCTTGCCGTCCAGGCCGACGAACGCCGCGTCCACCGTGCCGCTGGGCAGCACCGGGGCGAGCACGCCCCATCGCTCGGCCGTCGGAACCGGTGCGGCCTCCGGGCCGGTCAGCGCGACGGTGCGGCCGTCCTTGAACAGATGCAGCACACCGTTCAGGTCGGTGAACGCGGCGTCCACGCCGGCCTCGAACCCCGGCGGGACGTCCCGGATCTGCCGCGGGTAGCCCTCGTCGACCGTGACGCCGTCGTTCTCGATGCTGTCGGAGTAGCGGACGACCTGGTCGCCAGAGTACAGGTGGACGCCGGTCCGGTCGGCGTAGGCCGCGTCGACCCGGTCGGCGTGCTCGAATGTGTTGCGGACCTTCCCCCACCTGCTCGCGATCGGCATCTCGGTGGAGTTGGCGCCGGCGGCGAGCCAACGGTCGCCGCTGAACACGTGGATGCGGTCGTCCCGGCCGTGGAAGCAGGCGTCGATCGAGTCCCGGAACGCGGGCGGCAGCGGGGCTCCGAGCCCCTCGTGCTCCCACCACTCCGCGGTGCTGCGCGGGTAGCCCTCGTCCACCACCGTGTAGTCGGCGCCGGAGTAGCGGACGTACTGGTCGCCGGCGAACAGGTAGGTGCGGCCGTCCTCGTCGACGAACGCCGCGTCGATCCGGGCCGGGTCGTCGAAGTTGTTCTTGACCTTCCCCCAAAGCTGGTCCTTGGGCACCCAGCGGGTGCTGCCGCGCTCCCGGGTGAACGCCCGCGAGGTGCCGCCACGGTCGTGACCGACGATCCACTCGGTGCCGGTGGGGTAGGCGAAGGCGGCGTCCACCTCGACCAGGCCGCCGAACCGGGGCGACAGCTCCTTGAGCGCCTTGGGGGTTGGGCTGGCCAGCGCGTACGTGCTCGCCGAGTAGGTACAGTAGCCCCCGGCGCCGAAGGCGTAGACGTTCCCGTCGAAGCTCTCCAGGACGGCGTCGAACCGCTGCAGCTCCGGCGGGAGCGCCAGCCGCTCGGGGAACTTGCCAACCAGGTCCTGGTCCCGGAAGACCGCGCCGACCTCCGTGGCGTCCAGGCCGAGCTTGCTCGCGAGCAGCGCGAACCGGCGCACCCGCCGGTAGCAGAGCCGGAACTGCGGGTCGGCCGGGACCGCGGTGATCTCGTCGCCGGTCTCGTCGGCTGCCGCCAGCACCGGCGCGACCAGGACGTCGAGCGCCTCCGCCGGCCCACCGGTTACCGCCTCGCAGATGGCGGCGGCCGTCGCCGCCGGAACGCCGAACGCGTCGGCGAGCGCGCCGTACAGCGCCTCCTTCTGCCGCTCCGCCCGGTCCGCCAGCAGGTCGCCGATCTCGGCGATCGCCGCGCCCAGCTCAGCGGCGACCGCGTGCAGCAGGAAGAAGACGTCGGTGCTGAAGTCCTCCAGTCCGGGGAGGGTGAACTCGATAGCGTTGTTGACGTTCCGGAAGTACCCGAGTCGGTCCTCGGCCACGGCCAGGCTGTCGTCGACGTACCCGGCCTCGCCCAGCAGCGCGAGGAGCCGGTCGCGCTCCTCGTCGTCGAAGCCGAGGTTCGTGACGGCCGCGGGGTCCAGCCGGTACGGCTGCTGCTCGGTGAGGACCGCGGCTATCCGACGGAAGACGGTGTCCTCCTCCGCGCTCGGGAAGTCCGGGCCCAGGTCGAGCGAGCCTTCCGGGTCGGCGAAGAGCGCCTCGTCGATGACCCGCCCGTCGCTGGTGTACCTGCCGTCAAGCGCGCTCATCACCCGGTGGGAGACCGCGTCGTCGGCGGCGTCGACGAAGTCGTCCGGGGTGAACGTGTACAGCTCCGCCTTGAAGTCGGCGACCTGCCGCTTCATCGCGTCGAGAATGGCCTTGCGGTACGGGTAGAACTCGATGGCGAGGCCGAAGTCGTCGAGCCGCAGCGAGAGCAGCCCCGGCTTGTCCCGGTAGCCGCCCTCCTCGTCCAGGTGGCCGTTGAAGCGCAGGCTGTCGGTGAGCGCCGCGAGCCGGGCCTCGGTCAGCCGCAGCCCGGTGAAGATCTCCGGGTCGAGCGGGAGCGGGTCGCTCCGGAACCGCTGGATCCGGTCGTCGAGGACCGCCAGCACGGCGGGCGCGGCATCCGAGAGATCGGCGTTGACCTCGAACCGGGAGAGGTTGTCCGCTTCCACGAAGAACTCCGGGTGGACCAGGTCACCGTTCTCGTCGATGTGCCCGTTGAAGACGAGGTTGTCGTACAGCTCGGCCTGTTGCGCCGCGGTCAGGTGGTCGATCGCTACGAGGTCGGACGGGAAGAACGCCGCCGAGCCGTTCGCCACGGCGCCCATCGTCTTGAACAGCAGCTCGCGGTACGCGCCGAAGTCGGTGGCCAGGCGCAGCCCGGCGGTCTTCTCGACGGCGAGGGCGCCGTCGGCCCGGAGATGGCCGAGGCGGACGAGGTTGCCGAATATCTTCGCGGCGAGCCGCTCGCCGAGACCCAGTCCCTGAAAGTCCTCCGCCGCGATCACACCGAGATCGGTTACCGCGTCGTACGCAGCCCTGTCCACTGTGGACCGGTCGAGGCGGAGCAGCCGCTCGTCGCGGGTGGAGACGACGCCGTCCTCATACGCGGTGAGGACGTCGTGGATGACCTTCGCCGCCCGCTCCCCGAACCGGGTGGAGACGAACAGGTCCGGGGCGAAGGCGACCGGCTGGAACGCGCCGTTGAGGCCGTCCAGGACGGCGATCTGCTCGGTGTAGTCCTGCTCGGGTCGGCCGCCGAGGATCTCGGTTAGCTCCTGGCCGCTAAAGCCGCTCGCCTGCATCCAGGCCACGACCGCGAAGAGCATCTGGATCAGCCACAGGCTGGCCCGGGGGTCGCCGGCCTCCAGGATCCGGTAGCAGTCCCGGGTCGCCGGTGCCTCGTCCATCACCGCGAACGTCGTGTACCGGTGAAGCGACGGGTCGCTCTCCAGCGCCACCAGCACGTCGAACAGCTCGCCGACCGAGATGCCGAGCGCTCTGGCGAGGGCGCCGACCCGGCGCAGCAGCGCGATCGCGGGCAGCCCGATGTCGCCCCGGTCGAACGGACTTGGCTCCCGCGCGCTGTACCGCTCGCGGTAGCGCCGCACTATGTCGACGATGTCGTTCTCGGCGACGTCGATGGCGCCGGCCAGCCTGGTCCGGTAGTCGCGGTTGCGCGCTGCGAGGATGTCGCCCGAGCAGCCCTCCACCCCGGCCGGCTGCACCGCAGCGGCCAGGCCGCAGACCTCAGCGGTGCTGAGGTCGTGCCCGCGCTGGAGGCGGATGACCACGGCGATGATCCGCAGCGCCGGCAGGTCGATGCTGCCGTCGCAGCAGGTGGTCAGCACCAGGCCCAGGTCGGTCATGCTCAGGCCGGTCATCCGGGCCAGCCGGATGGACCTGTTGACCAGCTCGAACCAGGCGAACGGCACGGCGTCCGAGCTGTCGCCGGCGACCAGCCTCGTCCCTTCGGGGCTCAGCACGACGTCGCGCGTGCTGCGGACCAGTTCGCGCACCAGGTCGCCGGTGAGTCCGGTCGCCGCGCTGAACCGTTCGACGTCCTGCAGGTCGGCGAGCGACTCGGTGGCGGCGAACCCGTAGTGCGCCGCGAGCTCCGCCGCGGTGGTCAGCGGCGTGGTCACGATCGCCACGTCCTCGGGGGACAGGCCGAGGTACTCCCGCGCGACGATGTCGTGGTCCAGCCGGGAGGCGAACAGCCGGTACAGCTCCTCCGACGTGACCTGGAGGTAGTGCAGGTGCTTCCGCAGCCGCTCATTGCGCAGCGCGAACGGCAGGCCGAACGGGTGGCTGCGCGTCCGCAGCGCCTCGTAGGGGTCGTCGCCCACGAGCCGCTCCAGCACCTCGTTAACGATGTCCAGGTACGGCGACTCGGTGAGGGTGTGCTGCGCGTCGAGGAGGACCTGCTTCAGGTCCGGCCGCCGTTCTAGTAGCGACGGCTGGTCGAACGTGCTCTCGAGCAGCCGGAGAAGCTCGACGAGGTACGCGGCCGGCGAGTAGACCGAACGCGCGTCGTCGTCGTCCCGGAAGTCCAAGTCGCCGAAGAGCTGCTCATAGCTGGGTGATGCATCAGTCAGCACGGGCCCTCCTCGTGGGAGTCCAGACCGAGACGCGTCAGCGTTCAGACCGGGCTACGCACTCGAGAACAACGGCGTCCTGCCTGCCGCGACCGCGCAACCCCGACTGCCGTGCTGTGGTGCCCGCTATCGCGACGAGTCGCTCAAACCTGCAGCTACCTCTCTTTCGCGCAGGGCCCGGGCGGAAGGACCTTAAGCGCCCCTCGGACAGCGCGAGCATCCTCCATGGATCAAGTTGCGTCTAGCGTTCAAGAAAAGTCACGGTCTGCGACGGACACCGTTCCGTATCGGCGACCGCCGCCCCGGATCTGGTCGGCTCGACGCACGCCAGTTCCGAGCGCAGTTCACCCTTTCCTCCGTCCTGGCCGCTCTCGCCGTCGACGAGGAGCTGGTCAACGTGCAGCGCCCGCAGGCGCAGCCGAGGACGAACGACGTTGACCAGCAACGAGCGACGGCCACGATTGCGGCCACCGAGGAAAGGGGGCCCCGAGGTGACCCGCTTGCCATCGACCCAGCCCGGCGCGGCCTGGCCAGCCTCCGCGAGCCCTCCGTGCACGACCCCGCGGGCAGGGCCCCCAGCCCTCGCCCTTACCCTGCCGGCCGATCCAGCGGCCAACCCCCCACCCACACCCCGAACCAACCAGAGATCAACAGATCGGGGCTTGACAGCCAAAGCCCTGGGATGTCTCCGCAGCCCCTACCAGGCACCACCACGGGCAGGCCAACCACGGCCTGCCCGCAGCGGCGCGCACCGCAACCAGCCGACCCCTCCAACCCGGTCCGAAAAGATCCA
>DASXRB010001114.1:0-6540 GCA_036506875.1 Kribbellaceae bacterium
CTGGTCGCGCAGCACCTGCCAGCCGCAAGCGCCGCTCGACGGCTCCCCGCAGCTGCAGTACTCGTTCCAGCGATACATGCAGGACAACGCGAAGGGCCTGTACGACGCCGGCCTGATCGCCAAGGGCTACCGCAGCATCACCGTCGACGACTGCTGGATGTACCGCAACAGCTCCGGGTACCTGCACGGCGCGCTGAACTGGGGCGGCCGGACCGACGTCCGCGACACCACGAAACAGCCCGGTTTCGACTACGAGCTCACGGCGTACGGCGACTACCTGCACAGCCTCGGCGCCACGTTCGGTATCTACGAGACGTCCGGCACCCACACCTGCAGCACCGCCACCCCGACTCCGCCGAACCTGCCGAACGGCAGTGAGTACCACGAGCAGGCCGACGCGAACTCGTTCGTCTACTGGGGCGTCGACGAGCTCAAGTACGACAACTGCGGCACCGAGGAGCCGCTGCGGACCCTCGACGGCCGGATGAGCGCCGACCTCGCCACCGCGGTCACCAACGCCGCCCCGTACGGCGCCACGCCGAACGTGGTGTTCAACATCTCCGCGCCCGCGGCGTACGGCAACGGTTCCACCAAGTTCTCGGTGATGAACTGGGTCCGCGGGTTGGGCCAGCTGTGGCGGATCGGTCCGGACATCTGGAACTACGGCGACGGCAAGAACCCGTGGAACGTGCCGCTGTCCGGCTACAACTTCGGCGCGTACCAGAGTTTCGACAACAGCGTCGAGCTCAGCCGCTACAACGGCCCGGGCAACTGGAACGACCCCGACATGCTGCTGATCGGTGACAACGGTATGACGAACGCCGAGGAGCGCAGCCAGCTCGCGCTCTGGTCCGCACTCGGCGCGCCGCTCAAGGTCAGCACCGACGCGCGGAAGTTCTCCCCGTCGTACCTCGCCTCGCACCCCGGCGAGGCGCCGCACCTGCAGGCCTCGATCGATGCCCTCGGCAACACCGAGGTGATCGCGGTCGACCAGGACCCGCTGGGCGCCGGCGGGTTCCGGGTCAAGGGCGGTGCCGCGAACGGCGACGGTACGCCCAGCGCCAGCAGCGGTGTCGACGTCGTGGTCAAGCCGCTCAGCGGCGGCCGGATCGCGGTCGTGGTGCTGAACAAGAACAGCACGAGCGTCGGCTACACCCTCTCGCTCGACGGGCTGGGCCTGCCGTCCGGCTGCAGCTACACCGTCCGGGACCTGTGGGCACACACGTCCAGCACGTCGACCGGCTCGGTGTCGATCGCGAGCATCGCCCCCCACGACAACGCGATGTTCACGATCTCGCCGGTGAACGGCTGCGGCGGCTACGTCCCGACCGGCCAGATCACCGCGTCGCGCAACACCTGGGCGAAGGCGTCGCTGTGCCTGGACAACTACCAGTCCGGCACCGCCACCAACAACCCGGTGATCATCTGGGGCTGCTCGGGCGGCGCCAACCAGCAGTGGCAGCGCGCCGCCGACGGCTCGATCCGGTTGCTCCAGGCAACGGCCTCGCCGCTGTGCCTCACCGCGCAGAGCGGTACGACGACGAGCCCGGTGAACCAGGCCAGCGGCCAGTGGGTCGGCGTCGCGCCGTGCGGCTCGGCGCCGGGCTACCAGACCTGGACCTACAACCGCGACGGCAACCTGAAGCTGTCCGGCACCTCCAAGTGCCTGGACGTCTACGCCGGTACGACGACCACCGCCGGCACCCCCGTCGACCTCTACCCCTGCGGCGCCGCACCCGACGCCCTGCAGACCAACCAGACCTGGGCCGCCCCGTTCAGTACGCCACCGTCGTCCTGAACGCCCAGGACCCGGCGCGCGCGGTCTACCCCCGCCCCGCGCGCGCCGGGTCGCACCAGGTCACTCGGGCCGCAGTCCCGCCCGGACCAGCGCCTTCAGCCGGCCGCGCAGGATCCGCAGCCGCCGCTCCTCGTCCGGGAACACCGCCAGGTAGTCGTCGCCCAGCACCGCGAGCAGGTCGTCGTCGAGCCTCCGGACCATACCGGCCGGGAAGCGGTGGTTCATCGCGTCCTGCACGGCGGCGCTGTCCACGTCCCCCAGCAGGGCCGTGAGCTCGTGCTCCGTGGTGACGCCCAGGGTGCGCAGGTTGCCCAGCATCCAGGTGTAGTTCGCGGTCCGCGCGTGCGGCGCGTCCGGGTACCGCCGGGTCAGGTAGTTCGTGAGCGTCTCCGCCGTCAGCGTTCCCTCGGCCCCCGACTGCTCGGCGATCAGCCCGCGGTACATCGTGTCGATCGCGGTGAACTCGTTGTCCGCGAGCTCGATCAGCGCCGCCGCGAGCAGGAACCGCCGGTCGAACTCGGGACGCCGCTCGGGCGGGATGTCCAGCTTGTACCGGATGTCGTGCTCCACCTCGGCCCACGCGTGCTGGACCGCGGTCCGGACCTGGATCTCCATCGTCAGCCCGCGCAGCACGTCGTACTCCGGAAGCTCCGAGCGCGCCGCGTCCAGCCGCACCAGGAAGTGCCGGCTGGCATAGCCGAACCCGCCGCGCGCCTTCACGTCCGCGCCCATGTCGGTGTGCTCGACGATCTCGAACTCGCGCTCGATCACCTCGCAGACCCTCTCCACGGCCTCCGCGAGGTACGTGATCACCCGCGCCGCGACCAGGTCGGTGATCTCGCGCAGCGGGTCGTCGTACTTCGGCCGCGACGGGTCGTCCGGGTGCGGCCGGCAGGCCTTCGCCTCGAACGACGCCGGGTCCTTGGCCCGCGCGTTGACGCTGAGGTAGTTGATGTCCTCCTCTTCACCGATCAGCTCGCTGATCAGTGCCTCCAGCTTGCGCGCGCCGCCGACGTACTGCTGGTGAGTCCGCTTGTACGTCGCGACCGCGTGCGACCGGGTCTCGGGATCCGACACCATGCCCGCGAGCGTAGGCGATCGCGACGACAGTCCGGCTCAGCCGCGCGGGCGGTAGGTGAGGCCTAGGTGGCTGTCGATGCCGGCCGATAGCACTATCTAGCGCTGACGCTAGAGAAGCGTAGAGAGACCGATCGCGACGGCGGGGGGCTGGCGGATTATGGCCATGCCTCATTTCGGACAGGCCAGGTGTCTTACCGGCGAGGTCGGGCGTGCCGCACATTGGAGATCCGCCCAAGTGCCGCGGCCGGAACCGCCCATCCGGCCGCGGCGAACCCGGCGGACCCGCCGTGAGGAGGGCCGCGTCCGGGCCTCGCCAACTGCCCTGCGAGGCCCGGACGACGGCTGTCCAGAGCCCTGAGACCGGTCGCGGCCACAGGTGAGCCGTGGCTCGGCACGACAGGTCAGGAGCATGCTGGGAGCGACCTGGACCGATCCCGGCGCACCTGGGAGGGCTGGAGCGTGGCACGCAAGTGGTGGACCCTGGTGGTGACCTGTCTGGCGATCTTCATGCTGCTGGTCGACATCACGATCGTGAACGTCGCGCTGCCGGCGATCGCGAAGGACCTGGACGCGAACTTCTCCGACCTGCAGTGGGTGATCGACGCGTACGCGCTCACCCTTGCCGGCCTGCTGCTCACCGCCGGCACCCTGGCGGACCGGTTCGGCCGCCGCATGGTCTTCGCCGTCGGCCTCGTGCTCTTCACGCTGTCGTCGGTGGCCTGCGCGCTCGCGCCGACCGCGCTCGCGCTGATCCTGGCCCGGGGTGTCCAGGGTGTCGGCGGCGCGGTGCTGTTCCCGGTGTCGCTGGCCTTGCTGGCGCAGGACTTCACCGGCCGCGACCGCGCGACGGCGTTCGGGATCTGGGGCGCCACCACAGGTGCCGCGGTGGCGGTCGGACCGCTGGTGGGCGGGGCCCTGACCGACGGGTTGAGCTGGCCGTGGATCTTCTACCTGAACGTGCCCGTCGGCGCGGTCGCGGTGTGGATCACGCTGCGGTACGTCCGGGAGACGAAGGACCCGCACCCGTCCGGGGTCGACTGGGGTGGCACGGTCACGTTCACCGCTGCGCTCTTCTGCCTGGTGCTCGCGCTGATTCGCGCCAACGACGAAGGTTGGGGCAGCACGCTGATCGTCTCGCTGTTCGTCGCGACCACCGTGCTGCTCGTCGCCTTCGTCGTGATCGAGGCCCGGCTGGGCGACGGCGCCATGTTCGACCTGCGGCTGTCCCGGAACCAGGCCTTCAACGGTACGTCGATCGCCGCGTTCGCGCTCTCCGCGTCGATGTTCGCGATGTTCCTGTACCTGACGCTCTACATGCAGACGATCCTCGGGTTCGGCCCGTTCGCCGCCGGGCTCCGCTTCCTGCCGGTGACGGTGCTGTCGTTCTTCTGCGCGGCCGCTTCGGGCCGGCTCACCGAGCACGTGCCGATGCGCTACCTGATGGCGGGCGGCCTGACCGCCGTCGGGGTCGCGCTGCTGCTGATGCGCGGGCTGGGCGCCGCCTCGGAGTGGACGGCACTCCTGCCCGGAATGCTGCTCGCCGGTGTCGGCATCGGGCTGATCAATCCCGCGCTCGCGTCGGCGTCGATCGGCGTCGTGCCACCGCAGCGCAGCGGCATGGGGTCCGGGATCAACAGCACGTTCCGCCAGGTCGGGATCGCGACCGGGATTGCCGCGCTGGGCGCGATCTTCCAGAGCGTGATCGGCACGAAGGTCGACGAGCAGCTGGCCGGCACGCCGGTGGCCGCGCAGTCCGGGCAGATCGCCGACGCCATCGCGGGCGGCGGGGCGCAGCAGGTCATCGCCAACACGCCGGAGCCGATCCGGGGCCAGGTGCGGCACGCGGTCGTGGTCGTGTTCACCACCGCCCTGAACGACATCCTGCTGGTCGCCGCGGTGGTTGCTCTGGCGGGCGCCGTACTCGCGCTCCTGCTCGTCCGCCAGCGGGACTTCCACCCGCGGCCGGTCGGTGCCGCCGCTGCTCCGGCGGCCGAGGCCTGACGGCGCGCGGGCGTGTTCGCCGTCGGCGGATCTGCCGTGGGCGGTGCGCCCTGGTGAGCGTCGTACCGGGCTGTGCACCGTGAAGGTATGACGACCGCACCTTTCGAATTGCCCCTCGACGAGCAGTTCCTGAACCGGCTGCTGCACCAGCGCATCGTCGTCCTCGACGGCGAGCTCGACGACAGCATCGGCACCCGGCTGTGCGCGCAGATGTTCCTCCTCGCCGCCGACGACCCGCACTCCGACATCAGCCTGTGGATCAACTCGCCCGGCGGCTCCGTGGCCGCGATGCTCGCGATCATGGACACGATGCGGCTGGTCCCGAACGACGTGTCCACCCTGGCGCTCGGGATCGCCTGCAGCGCCGGCCAGTTCCTGCTCTCGGCCGGAACGAAGGGCAAGCGGTTCGCGCTGCCGCACACCAGGGTCCTGATGCACCAGGGCTCGGCCGGGATCGGCGGTACCGCGGTGGACATCGAGATGCAGGCCGACGAGCTGCGCGACACCCGCGACACCGTGCTCGGGCTGATCGCGGAGCACACCGGCCAGCCGATCGACGTGATCACCCGGGACTCGCAGCGCGACCGGTGGTACTCGGCGACCGAGGCCCGCGACTACGGCTTCGTCGACGAGGTCGTGACCTCGCTCGACGTCGTCCGGCCGCGGCGGCAGCCGGTCGGGCTGGGGGCGGCGCGATGAGCAGCTACCTGATCCCGAACGTGATCGCCACGCACCCGCGCGGGGAGCGGGTGATGGACGTCTACAGCCACCTGCTGGCGGAGCGGATCGTGTACCTCGGCACCGAGCTCGACGACGGTGCCGCGAACGCGCTGATCGCACAGATCCTGCACCTGGAGTCGCTCAGCACGGACTCCGAGATCAACCTCTACATCAACTCGCCGGGTGGATCGATGACCGCGATGTTCGCGGTGTACGACACGATGCAGTTCGTCCGGTCGCCGATCGCGACGACGTGTGTCGGCCAGGCGTGCGCGACGGCGGCGATCCTGCTCGCGGCCGGCGCGCCGGGACGGCGCAGCCTGCTGCCGCACTCGCGGGTGCTGCTGCACCAGCCGTCCGCGAGCGGCCAGGGCGCGATCCCGGATCTGATCCTGCAGGCCGACGAGGTGGTCCGGCTGCGCGGCGAGGCGGAGCTGGTGCTGGCCGAGCACACCGGGCAGAGCACCGAGCAGCTGCGGATCGACACCGACCGGGACCGGATCTTCACCCCGCGGGCGGCGGTCGAGTACGGACTCGTGGACCAGATCGTGACCCGGCGGGCGCTGGCCGGGGCCGCGTAGCTCAGGCGGCGAGCGCCAGCGCGCCGCGGACCTCGAGGCTGCCGCGCGCCGGAGCGAGCGGGACGCTCACCGGCGCCGGCGGCCGCAGGTCGATGACGACGAGGGTCGTCAGCTCGAGGACGGTGAGGCCGAGCGCACCGGCGATCGCGGCGACGATCTCCGAGGACGGGTCCTTCAGGCCGCGCTCGATCTCGGAGAGGTACTGCGGCGCGATCCCGGCCCTGCCCGCGAGCTGGACGAGCGTCAGCCCGCGCTCGCCGCGCAGCGCCCGGACGCGCGCGCCGAGCACCTCGCGCCACAGGCGCTCCTGCTCGAGGCGGTCGGTCCTCCGCGGCCGGATCTCGGTCATGGCGTTCACGG
>DASXRB010001115.1:0-3017 GCA_036506875.1 Kribbellaceae bacterium
CCCGGGGGTGTTGAGCGCGTTCTTGACCAGCACGTTCTCGGCGCTGGCACTGACCAGCTCACCGCTGCGGTCGATGGTCAGCGTGAGGTCGGACAGGATCCGGCCGAACGACGAAGCGCTGGTGATCAGCCGGGTCACGCCGTTCGTGGTGATCGTGCAGCGGTACTCCGCGTGGGTGTGGGCCGACACGATGACCTTGATCGCCGGGTCGAGCCGCTTCGCGATCTCCTCGATGTCGCTGCCGGCCAGGTTGCCCGCGCAGCCGTTGAGGGTCGCCGTACCGCTCTGGAAGCCGCCCTGGTGGATGACCAGCACGGGCACCTTGACGCCGAGGTCCTTCAGGTCGGCGACCGCGCGGTTGGCGGCGTCCGCCTCGTCCTGGAAGGTCAGGCCGGCGACGCCGGTCGGCGTGACGATGGTCGGGGTGGCCTCCAGAACCTCGCCGATGAAGCCGACCCGGGCACGCATCTGGTCGGTCTTGAACGTCTTGATGCCGTACGCCGGGAACAACGTCTCGCCGTTGGAGTCGCGCACCACGTTGGCGGAGAGGTACTGGAAGTCGGCACCCGGGAAGGTGTCGGTCGAGCCGCCGGTCGTCAGCGCGTACGGCGCTCCCGTGCAGCCGTCGGCGTGGCAGCCGCCGTTCTGGATCCGCTGCAGCTCGGCGGAGCCCTTGTCGAACTCGTGGTTTCCGACCGACGCGAAGTCGGTGCGCATCAGGTTCGCCACGATCGTCGACGGCTCCTCGTGGAAGAGCCCGTTGGCCAGCGGGCTGGCGCCGATGCCGTCACCGGCGAAGATCGTGGCCTCGCGGTCGCGGCCGTACAGGTCCTGACGGTCCTTGATCGCCTTCGCGAGGTACGCCGCCCCGCCGGCGAACTGGCCGTAGAGGTTGAGGCCGCCCGCCTCCAGGTTGCCGTGGAAGTCGTTGTAGGCCAGCAGGTGCACATCCATGGTGCGCTTCTTGGCCGCCGGCTGGAACTGCACCGACACCTCGTCGGACAGCGACCGCGCACCCGCGATCGTCACCGCGTCGGCGCGCTGCGCGCTCTGCGTCGCCAGCGGCGAGAGCAGCGCTGCCCCCAGTGCCACGAAAGCCAAACCTGCAGAGACCCCGCGACCGCGGGAAACCTTGAGCATCCGTCCATCCCCTCATGAATTCGTCGCCAGTACGACGCGTGCACAGCCAAACCCACGCGCGCGTCGGCACGCAAGAGCATTGGGTGAACGGCCGGGTAACAGAGTGCTGGGTTTGATCCGCTTTGTCCTCGATTTCCGCAGCCTTTGCGAGGCGTGTCGCGTCGGCGGTTAGCCTGCGTGCTGTGACGGCGCAGACGATCCCGCGCACGCGGGCCGACCTCGGGCTGGTCGTGGTCGCCGGCGTGGTCGTCGCCGCGGCTCTGACCCGGCCGCTGATCGCCGACCTGGTCACCCAGGCGGCGTTCGCGAACTTCGCGACGGTCTTCGTGGCGATCGTGCTCCAGGCGGTGCCGTTCCTGGCCCTCGGAGTGACGGTCAGCGCGGCCATCGGCACCTTCGTACCGCCAGGGCTGCTCCCCCGGCTGCTGCCTCGCCGACCCGAGGCCGCCGTACCTCTGGCAGCGCTGGCGGGCGCGGCGCTGCCCGGCTGTGAGTGCGGGTCTGTGCCGATCGCGCGCCGGCTGGTCGACCGCGGCGCGCCCGCGTCGGCGGCGCTGGCGTTCCTGCTGTCGGCGCCGGCCATCAACCCGGTGGTGCTGGTGGCCACCGCGGTGGCCTTCCCGGGCCGGCCGGAGATGGTCGCCGGGCGCTTCCTCGCCAGCCTGCTGGCCGCGTCGGCAGTCGGCTGGATCTGGGCCCGCACCGGGCGCGACGAGCTGTTGCGGACGCGCCGGCAGCACCACACCGACGCCGACACGAAGGTCGGCACGTTCCTGCAGATCGCCCAGCACGACTTCCTCAACGCCGGCGGGTTCCTGATCGTCGGCGCCGCGACGGCGGCCGCGCTGCAGACCGTCGTACCCCGAAGCATCGTCGACTCGGTTGCCAGCAGCGGCCTGCTCTCGGTGCTCGCGCTCGCGGTCCTCGCCGTGGCGATGGCGATCTGCTCGGAGGCGGATGCGTTCATCGCCGCGAGCCTGAAGCAGTTCTCGCCGACCGCGCAGCTGACCTTCATGGTGGTCGGCCCGATGGTCGACGTGAAGCTGGTGGCACTGCAGGCGGGCACCTTCAGCCGGGCGTTCGCTGCCCGCTTCGCGCCGCTGACCTTCGTGGTCGCGACCTTTTCCGCCGCGCTGATCGGGTGGGGGCTGCTGTGACCGCCGCCGGTGGCACCCTGACCGCCCTCGTCGGGCTGCTGACGCTGCGACTGACCATCACCGGGTCGTTCCAGCGCTACGTGCAGCCCGGCATGCGGCCCTGGTTGCTGGTCGCGGGGGTGGCTCTGCTCGCGCTCGGCCTCGTCACGTTGGTGCGCGCGCTCCGCTCGGACTCCCCCGAACCCGCGGATCAGCACGATGACGATCACGGACATCACCACGGCGTCGGGGTCGGCTGGCTGCTGCTGGTGCCGATGACGATGCTGCTCCTGGTGGCACCGCCGAGCCTGGGCAGCTTCGGAGTCGACCGGTCGACCCCGGTCCGGGTCACGTCTGGGCGCTCCACGCTGCCGCCGCTCGACACCTCCGCCGGCCCGGTCCCGATGACGCTGATGGAGTACGTCGAGCGCTGGTTCGACAACGACGGCCGGTCGCTGCGCGGGGCGACGGTCGAGCTGACCGGGTTCGTGGCCGGCGACGACGGGTCGGAGGGCTTCCGGCTGGCCCGTTACCAGATCGCGTGCTGCGCGGCCGATGCGGCCGCGGCCGTCGTACACGTGGTCGGGGCGGGGTCCACTCCCCCGCGCGACCGGTGGATCACCGTGACCGGGACCTTCGCCGAAGGCGACGACGAGCCCGTCCTGGCCGCGACCGCCATAGAAGAGATCACCGCCCCCGAGGACCCCTATGAGTAGGACGGTCGGTCGAGCGCCGCGCTCA
>DASXRB010001116.1:0-4622 GCA_036506875.1 Kribbellaceae bacterium
TGCGACAAGGAGATCGTGCCGCACCACGAGGCCTGGGAGGAGGCCGGCATCGTGCCGCGCGAGCTGTGGACGGCGGCGGGCGCGCAGGGCCTGCTGGGCTTCATGATGCCGGAGGAGTACGGCGGTGGCGGGGTGCGCGACTTCCGGTTCAACACGGTGCTGATCGAGGAAGTGACGCGGGCCCGGGCGAGCGGCGTCGGCTTCACGCTGCACACCGACATCGTGGCCGGCTACCTGCTGGAGTACGCGAACGACGAGCAGAAGGCGCGCTGGTTCCCGCGGTTCTGCACCGGCGAGACGATCGGCGCGATCGCGATGACCGAGCCCGGTGCCGGCAGCGACCTGCAGGGCATCCGCACCACCGCGATCCGCGACGGCGACCACTTCGTGCTGAACGGCCAGAAGACGTTCATCTCCAACGGCATCCTGGCCGACCTGGTGATCGTGGTGGCCAAGACCGACCCGGCGGCGGGCTACCAGGGCATCTCGCTGCTCGTGGTCGAGCGCGGGATGGAGGGGTTCGAGCGCGGGCGGAACCTGGACAAGATCGGGCTGAAGGCACAGGACACCGCCGAGCTCTTCTTCGATCACGTCCGGGTGCCGGCGGCGAACCTGCTCGGCGAGGAGGGCCGCGGTTTCGTCTGCCTGATGGAGCAGCTCCCGCAGGAGCGGATGGCGATCGCGGTGGCGGCCGCCGCCGCGTGCGAGACCGTGCTGGCCGCCACGCTGGAGTACGTCAAGGAGCGCACGGCGTTCGGGCGGCCGGTCGGGTCGTTCCAGAACAGCCGGTTCGTACTCGCGGAGCTGGCGACCGAGACGCAGATCGCCCGGGTGTTCGTGGACCGGTGCGTGGCGGAGCTGAACGCCGGCACGCTGTCGGTGTCCGAGGCGGCGATGGCGAAGTGGTGGACCACCGAGCTGCAGAAGAAGGTCGTCGACAAGTGCCTGCAGCTGTACGGCGGGTACGGCTACATGACCGAGTACCCGATCGCGAAGGCCTACCTGGACACCCGGATCCAGACCATCTACGGCGGTACGACGGAGATCATGAAAGAGATCGTCGGGAGGTCGCTCGGCCTCTGACGCGCGGGGCTCCCGCCCGCTAGTGTGACCCGGGTGGGCATCGTGTCGCCCGGCTTCTCCGGGCGCCGCCGCGGCAGCGCCGACCTTCCGCCGGGGCAGTACCTGGTGGAGGACTTTCCCGTGCTGTCCGCCGGCCCGACGCCGCGGGTCCTGCCGGAGCACTGGGAGCTCACCGTCACGTCCGAGACCGGTGAGGTGCACCGCTGGGACTGGGCCGCGTTCCGCGCGCTGCCGAGCGAGGAGATCACGAAGGACCTGCACTGCGTGACGCGCTGGTCGAAGCTCGGCACCCGCTGGGAGGGTGTCGCGATCGACACGCTGCTGGAGGACGTCGAGACCGCGGCGGACTTCGCGTTCGTGTCGAGCTACGGCGGCTACTCGACGAACCTGCCGCTGGAGGACCTGCTCGACGGGCAGGCGTGGATCGCGTTCTCGTACGACGGGGAGGACCTGTCACCCGAGCACGGCGGGCCGGCCCGGCTGCTGGTGCCCCACCTGTACCTGTGGAAGAGCGCCAAGTGGGTGCGCGGGATCACGCTGTCGGACACCGACCAGCCGGGTTTCTGGGAGACCGCCGGCTACCACGAGTACGGGGACCCATGGCGCGAGCAGCGCTACACCGGCGACTGACCCCGCGGATGACATGGCAGGTCGCCACGGTTGCGGCCGTGCGCGACGAGACGCCGACCGCGCGCACCCTGGTGCTCGACGTCCCGGACTGGCCGGGGCACCTGGCCGGACAGCACGTGGACGTGCGGCTCACCGCGCCGGACGGGTACCGCGCGACCCGGTCGTACTCGATCGCCTCCGGGGCGGACGGTGACCGGGTCGAGCTGACCGTCGAGGCGTTCCCGGAGGGCGAGGTGTCGCCGTACCTGGCGGGCGTGCTCGCCGCCGGCGACCCGCTGGAGATCCGCGGCCCGGTCGGTGGCTGGTTCGTCTGGCGGCCGGAGCAGCCGGGTCCGGTCCAGCTGGTCGGCGGCGGGTCGGGCGTCGTACCGCTGATGGCGATGGTGCGCGCGCACGCGGCGGCCGGGGCAGGCGGGCCGGTGCGGATGCTCTATTCGGTACGACGCCCGGAGGCGGTGATCTACGCCGCCGAGCTGGCGGCCCGGTCGGCGGGCGGCGAGCTCGCGCTGACGCTGGCGTACACCCGTGAGGCGCCGGCGGGATGGTCGCGGCCGCCGGGGCGGGTCGACGCGGCGCTCGTCACCGGTGTGTGCTGGCCGCCGTCCGCGTCGCCGACCACGTACGTCTGCGGGCCGACGCCGTTCGTCGAGACGGTGGCGGACCTGCTCGTCGGAGCGGGGCACGAGCCGGCGTCGATCAGAACCGAGCGTTTCGGACCGGGAGGCAGCCGATGAGCACCGAGAGCCCTTCGTACCTGGACGGCAACGCGGCCGCGGGGACGCTGCGCGAGGTGTTCGCGGTCGACCTCACGGCCGCCGTCGGCCGCTGCGACGGCTGTGGCCGGACCGAGGCGTTCGGCGCGGCGCACCTGTACACACAGGCGCCCGGCCTGGTCGCCCGCTGCGCCGGCTGCGACGCCGTGCTGCTCCGGGTGGTGCAGCGGCCGGGGGAGACCCTGCTCGACCTGCGCGGCCTGACCTACCTGCGGCTGGCGACGGGTTAGCGCGGCGGACTCGACGCCGTGCTCGAGGTCCAGCCGGTACATCTCCAGGCCGTGCGGGCCAGTGCCTCGCCGGGACGATCCGGGCGAGGCACTGGTGGTTCAGGTGGTGGAGACCTCCCGGTCCGCGCGCCTATCGCGTGACGTGGAAGATCGTGCGGTTGGCGTCAACGCCTCCCACCGGAACCGGAACGTCGTAGTACGTCTTGAACCCCTTCGTCGTGGCGATGCCCTCGAAGATCCCGGGCGGCGCCCCCGGTCCGTGACAGCCCACGGTGAGGACGCCCTGGCTACCGTCCGAGTACGCGATCCTCAAGACCGCGGTGCCGTTGGCTCGTTCGTTGAGATCGCCGATGTTGTCGACGAAGACCGGGGTCGGGCTCCAGAAGTTGGCAAACTCGAACCTGACCAGCTCCTTGACCTCGTAGGTTCCGCTTCCGGTCGGCGCGCCGGCGGCATCGAAGGTCTGCCAGGTGCCTCCTCCGGTCACGGCGTTTGAGCCCCCGTCGCCGCCTCCACTCGCAACGAACGTGCCGGATCCGGTGAGCGTGATCGTCGTCCCGTCAGGCGCCTTGGCGGACGACACACCGCCGGGGTTGATAGGCCCCGGGGGTGCCCCGCCGACCAGGCTGACGATGTCCCAGCGCGCATGCCTGGCCTGACCGGACGCGGCTGTGGTCACGCCCACGACCAGCAGCACCGCACCCAGCGCTACCACGGCACTGAGCCCCAAGAACCGCTGTGTTCGACTTCGCATGATGCCTCCTGTCACCTCGTGCAACCGCTCTCGAGAGCGGGTAGCCCACCCCATCGAAGGCTTCGACGGATACCGTGCCCGCACAACAGCGACGTTTGGAGGGGAACGGCGCGCGCACCTGCGACCGCGGATCTTTCATCGTCCCACTCCTGTTTCCGAACCTCCATACCGCGAAGTCTCGGCCGCTCGCCTCGGTGCGCCGCCCAGTAGGTCGACGGATGCTAGGTCCGGCGGGGCTTGTGCGCGGTACGGCGGACGGAGTCGCGCTGGGCCTCGTTGACGGCGCGTTCGTAGGCGATCACCAGGCCCTGGATGGTGACCGGCTTGAAGCGCTCGACGAGCTCCTGGATGCGCTCGGGCGGGCCGCCGGCCTCGCGGTAGTGCGGCCAGACGGTGGTGCGGAACACCTCGGTGAGCTCGTCGGCCAGCGCCTTGCCGTGCTCGGCGAAGATCCGCCCCGCGGCGCGCACGGCCTCCAGCGGCAGCTCGAGGTCGATCAGCTCGACGCCGAGGTTGAGGTGCGCGGTCGCGACGTTGAACACGTCCTCGTCCGGCGTCGGCTCGACCACACCGAGCGCCACCAGCATCTCGATGTCGTCGTCGGACAGGTCGCGCCCGACCCGTCGTACCAGTCCCGAGCGGTCCAGGGTCTCGGGCAGGTCGCGCATCCACGGGGTCAGCAGGGTGCGGTGCAGCGCGATGTCCTGCGGGGTGGCGTCGGCCGGGATCCGCTCCAGGTAGCCCTCGATGGCGGACAGCGTGAACCCGTGCGCCTGCAGCTCGCGGACCAGGTCGAGGCGGGCCACATGCTCGGCGCCGTAGTACCCGACCCGGCCGCGGCGCACGGGCGGCGGCATAAGCCCGCGGCTGGCGTAGAACCGCAGCGTGCGCACGGTCATGCCGACGCGGCTGGACAGCTCGTCGACGGTGAGCAGTCCGTCCGGGGTCTCGAGCTCGGCTGACCCTTCAGCTGACATGGCGCAGATCATAGTTGTGCCGGCTTGACCATGACAGTAACGCTGTCAGAATCGAGCGTATGACCAGTAGCGAGGCGTACATCTACGACACCGTCCGGACCCCGCGTGGCAAGGGCAAGAAGACCGGCGCTCTGCACGAGGTGAAGCCGATCTCGCTCATCGCCGGCCTCCTGGA